>JAZSJR010000167.1:0-3378 GCA_045534415.1 Clostridia bacterium | reverse complement strand
CCCTTTACATAGAAGCAATTTTTATATAAACCCATTTATGGGTAGCAAGTAATCATTGCACGGCTGGCAGGCCAATAAAAAACGCACTTGTGCGTAGCCAGTAATATTAGGGCTATGCCCGAAAATGAAAAACCACCCGCTATGCGGGTGGATATTTATTATTATAATGGTACTGTCATAGCTGAATTTTTTCTGAACTGAGCCGGTGTGGCAGCATATTTCTTTTTAAAATTTCTATAAAACCAGCTCAGATTTTGAAAGCCGCATTCATAACAAATATCGATGATGGAAAGGTTTGTGTTAAGTAATAGGTTGGCGCTATAGTTAAGCCTTTGTTCGTTTATAAAATCAGAAACGGTCGTGTTGTAATACTTTTTAAAACTGCGGCTAATGTGTTCTCTTGTTTTGCCAGAGTGTTTTGTCATATCCGTGAGAGAAAGTTGCATATTTTCAGGCTTTTTTATATGCTCAGTCAGTTTTGCAAGCCAATTGGGCACGGCAGGTGCCACCTGATTTGTTTCAACCTCTAAAAATTGGGCAACAATGTCTGTCAGAATCAACTTCATTTTCAGTTTGAGTTTTTGTGTGTCATTCACATCAACGGTGTTTAGCGCGTTGAATTTATCCATTGTGCTTTTGAAATTGTCTGTGCTTAGCACAACGGTGGGGGGCATTTTCTGCAGAAGCAGTGATTCTAAAATATCACCAAAATAAAAACACAGCTTTTTCATGGTATCAGCGTTAAAGGTCAGGTTGACAAAGGAGAAGTCACCCTCTTTTATGTAGGTATGCACATCACCTGAGCGTATTAAGACCATACTGTGCTCGGGCAAAACTTGTTTTTTTCCGTTAACAAGCTGAATGGTTTGACCGCTAACCGTTAAAAATACCTCGAAATAATCGTGATAATGCAATTCAAAGTTTTCAGAGTAGCTGTAATTCATTCTAAGAGTATAGCCGACTTCCTGATTAACATAGGTTTCGTTACCGTATAATTTTGCTTTCATTTGCTCACCTGAATATCAATATAGTATAATAAATATATCACTTTATGAAAAGACTGTCAAGCAGGCGGATGGTATAATGAAAATATATTAAATATTGAAAGGAGAATTACTATGTTAACAAAACAGGATTATGAATATTTTAGCGGTGAGGCGGCAAAATACCTTGCAAAAGCAGGTATTGCCATCACAGAAGAAGAAAGAAGCCGCATTGAGGTGGCAGAATATGAACTGGGTTGCATTGAAAAGGTTGGTCTTGAACTGGTCGTATATGTGAACACAGAAAGATGCTGCGCTAAGGAACTGGTGCTTTTACCGGGTCAGACTTGCCCTGAGCACCGCCATCCCGAAATTAATGGCGAAGAGGGCAAGGAAGAAACCTTCCGTTGCCGCTACGGTAAAGTGTATCTCTATGTAGAGGGTGAAGCTGATGGTCCCATTCAGGGTTGTCCTCCTGCTGGCATGGAAGAATACTTCACCTGCAGAAAAGAAATCATTTTGAATCCCGGTGAACAGTACACCATTATGCCCAACACCTTTCATTGGTTCCAGGCAGGTCCTGAGGGTGCTGTGGTATCTGAATTTTCTACCAAGAGCCGGGACGAGTATGATATTTACACAGACCCCCGCATTGATGCAGCAGGCAAAAGAAACGTAGACTAAACAGCAAAGGAGCGAGCTTTGTGAAACAGTTTGATGTTGTCGCTTTAGGCGAAATTTTAATTGATATGACATATGCCGGCAAAAGTGAAGCCGGACAGACCCTGTTTGAGCAGAATCCCGGTGGTGCACCTGCCAATGTGCTCACAGCTGTTCAGAGATTAGGCGGTAAAACTGCATTAATCGGCAAAGTGGGTAACGATATGCACGGCGAGTTTTTGCGGGGTATTTTGGAGCGTGAGCAGGTTGTTACCGATGGTCTTATCACCGATGACAGCGTGTTTACCACCCTTGCCTTTGTAAACTTAGATGAGAACGGGGACAGAAGCTTTTCCTTTGCGAGAAAGCCCGGGGCAGATACCTGCTTGACCAAGGAAGAAGTGAAGCTTGACTTGATTCGTGACACTAAATTTTTTCACATCGGGTCTTTGTCTTTGACTGATGAGCCGGCAAAGGGTGCAAGCTTTTATGCTTTAGATTCTGCTAAAGATGCAGGCTGCATTGTTTCCTATGACCCGAACTACCGTGGGTCTTTGTGGAGAAGTGAAGAAGAGGCTGTTTTGGGAATGCGTTCTATTTTGTCCTATGTGGACATTATTAAAATCTCTGATGAAGAAACAGCACTTCTTACAGATAAAGAAGATGTTTATGAAGCATCAAAGGTACTGTTGAATCAGGGCATTTCGGTTGTGATTGTCACAATGGGTAAAAATGGTGCCATTGTTCGCACCAAAGACGGCGTGATTCAATCTGCTGCCGGCAAGGTGCAGGCGGTGGATACCACTGGTGCAGGAGATGCTTTTATGGGTGGCTTTTTGTATCAGCTTGCTTGTAGCGGTAAGCGTCCTTGTGAACTGAGCCTTGAAGAGGTACAGGCATTTGCAGACTTCTCAAATAAGGTTTCAGGCTTTTGTGTCGAACGGCGTGGTGCCATTTGTGCGATGCCTTTTGCCGACCAACTGTAAAAATAGTATGGATAGAAAACACGTTGAGGCACATATAGCAAAACTGTACGGCTGTAGTGCGGAGTATTGTGGGGTTTGCCTTCTTCGGTGAATGTGAGTGTTAATTTAACAAAAAACGGTGAATTATATGAACACATTTGAAAAAATATATGAAGTGGTTAAAAGCATCCCAAAAGGTAAGGTTGCAACCTATGGACAGGTAGCGCTTCTTGCCGGAAATCCCCGATGGGCAAGAGTCGTCGGTTATGCTCTGCATGTTAATCCTGACCCATCTTTAATTCCGTGCCACAGAGTGGTAAACCATGAGGGCAAAACTGCTCCGGGTTTTGTGTTTGGAGGCAGCGGTGTTCAAAAACAATTGCTTGAATTTGAGGGCGTTGTTTTTGAATCAGATGGGCGAGTGGATTTAAAAAAATATGGCATGAAACTTTAATGGATTCATATATACCCCTTATTTTGCATAGTATGAAATAAAGGTAAAATAAGGGGTGTTTTAATGAAGGATTATATATCCGAACGAGCAATTTTACTTGCAGAATATATAATCGAAAAGAAAGCAACAGTCAGACAAACAGCAAAAGAGTTTAATATATCGAAATCAACGGTACATACAGAGAGAGTAACATAGAAACTTTTTATATAGAAGTGGCATAACCATGCGCCTTTCGGGAATTTGACAAATTGTGTAATCTTTCTAATAGGTCTTGTATAAAAGCAGAAAAGGGTATTTCCCCGATTTTGTGTAAACT
>JAZSJR010000021.1:0-4177 GCA_045534415.1 Clostridia bacterium | reverse complement strand
ATTCACGCTCCCATCAAGGTGCGTCTTGAGAAGGAAATTGACGGTGAGCTTCGTCAAGAACTGGTTGATGTTACCGTTGGTCGCTTAATCTTCAACGAAGCTGTTCCTCAGGACCTTGGTTTTGTTGACAGAAGCCTGCCTGAAAATCAGCTGAAGCTGGAAGTTGACTTCTTAACAACCAAAAAAGAATTAGGTAAAATTGTTGATAAATGTATTCGTGTTCACGGCCTCACCAAAACTGCCGAGGTACTTGACAGAATTAAGTCTTTAGGCTACAAGTTCTCCACTCAGGGTGCTGTAACCGTTAGTGTCAGTGACATGAAGGTATCTGAAGCTAAAAAACAGTATTTTGCTGAAGCTGAAGAAGCTGTTGACAAGATCACAAAGAAATTCAAACGTGGTTTGATTTCTGACGAAGAACGTTATAACATGGTTATCAAAACCTGGAACGAAACCAATGATAAAGTTACCAAGGCTTTGATGGATAATCTGGATAAATTCAATCCTATCTACATGATGGCACACTCCGGTGCCCGTGGTAGCCAGAACCAGATTCGTCAGCTGGCAGGTATGCGTGGTTTGATGAACGATACCTCCGGTAAAACCATCGAAATTCCTATCCGTGCTAACTTCCGTGAAGGTCTGAATGTCCTTGAGTACTTCATCTCCTCTCACGGTGCGAGAAAGGGTCTTGCCGATACCGCTCTGCGTACTGCCGACTCCGGTTACCTGACTCGCCGTCTGGTTGATGTCAGCCAGGAAGTTATCATTCGTGAGGATGATTGTGGCACCACCGCCGGTATTGAAGTATTCGATATCCGTGACGGTAAGGAACTCATTGAAGGTCTGTTCGACCGCTTGAACGGTCGTTATGCACTCCATGACATTTGCCACCCCGAAACTGGTGAAGTCATTGTTGCTGCAAATACATTAATCACTGAAAACTTAGCGAAGAAAGTGGTTGATGCAGGCGTTAAACGTGCGGTTATCCGCTCCGTTCTGACCTGTAAAGCAAAAGTGGGTATCTGTGCTAAATGTTACGGTTCAAACTTGGCTAGCGGCGATACCGTTCCCGTTGGTGAAGCAGTTGGTATTATCGCTGCTCAGTCCATCGGTGAACCGGGTACACAGCTGACCATGAGAACCTTCCACACCGGTGGTGTTGCTACTGCCGATGACATCACACAGGGTCTGCCCCGTGTCGAAGAATTGTTTGAAGCCAGAAAGCCGAAGGGTCTTGCTATTATCGCTGAAATCGGCGGTAAAGTCAGCATCGTAGAAAACAAGAAAAAACGTGAAATCGTTATTAATGATGATGAAAACGGTGACTCTAAGACATACCTCATCCCCTACGGCTCCAGAATTAAGGTTAACGAGGGCGACATTGTAAACAAGGGTGACGAACTGACAGAAGGTAGCGTAAATCCTCACGATATTCTGCGTATCAAGGATATTACCGCTGTACAGCAGTATTTAATTCAGGAAGTTCAGCGTGTTTACCGTCTGCAGGGTGTTGATATTAACGACCGTCATATTGAGGTTATTGTTCGTCAGATGCTCAGACGTGTTAAAATTGAAGAACCCGGTGATACAAACTTCCTGGCAGGCTCACTGGTTGACATTAATGAATTTGAAACCATTAATGCAGAGCTTGAAGCTAAGGGCTTAGCACCTGCAACCTGCACCAGAATCATCTTGGGTATTACAAAGGCATCCTTAACCACAGACTCCTTCTTATCTGCCGCTTCCTTCCAGGAAACAACTCGTGTCCTGACCGAAGCTGCAACCAAGGGTAAGATTGACCCGCTGGTTGGTCTTAAGGAAAACGTTATCATCGGTAAGCTCGTACCTGCCGGTACCGGTATGCCGAAATATCAGAATACTGATATTGAAAACGCTATCAGTGCTGAAGCTGAAGAAGCCTACAGCTCCTTCATTTTAGACAGCAACGATTACATTGGTTCAAACGTTGTGCCGGAAGCAAGCGAAGAACTAAGCCAAGAAGCATAAGGTATATAAACGTATCTTAAGCTGATGGTGATGTATTAAACACAGCGTAGCTACTTTGGGTGGGATAACTTCCCGAAGCAGCTGCGCTTGTCTTTTAGATATTGAAAATATAACTAAATGATGATAGGACGGTAAGAAAAATGAAATGCATTAAATGTGGATTTGAAATGCCCGAACAAGCCAAATTCTGTATGATGTGCGGTGCTAAAGTTGAAAAAACTGCTCCTCATTGGGCTGACAGCAACGTGGAGGTTACCTTTGAAGGTATCCGTGCAAACGAAGAATATTATTGTTTCTGCTTCCGTTATAAAAATTACAGTGGAAAAAATATTGTGCCAATCCTGTATTCATTGACAGTATGCGGCACCGGCACCCGCATCGTGAATGATGCGCTGATGCAAATTGTCGGCAGACAAGATAATATGGATGAAGCGATGCAGAGCAAGTTCTTTTCCAGCAAGGAGCTTCCACACGGTGATGAAGCTCTGTGCGCGATGCTCCGTTTAAAAAAAGACTGCGCCATCGACCTTACAAAGATTTCAAAAATTTCTGTTTCACCGGCTTATTGCTTGCGTGATGATGGTGGCTATTATAAATATGGTCCTGACCAATACAACCTGCCTGAACAGACTTGTGAAATTTAAGCATCTTTATCCTTAAAAAAACGATACACTTTAGAAAAAAATTCTATGGTGTATCGTTTTTTTGCATTTGCGAGTACGAAAAATAAGATTAATTTTTATTTAATTTGGAATTATATAACTGTTTAATTTTTTTGTTGACATTTCTCAAAATGCGTGTTATAATAGTCTAGTGTGTGTCAGTATGGTTTTTTTACTGATGCAACTTCAGTCAGGTCTTTCCTGCACTGCTAAAGTGGAGTGAAAAAAATGGATAGCGATCTGAAAGGCAAGCGCCTTTTAATCGGAATTAAACAGTCAACAGAAGCTGTTCTTCAAAACAAAGTTTTGTCTGCTTATGTTGCAAAGGATGCTGCAGCTCATATCCGTGAGCCTTTTGAGAGCTTATGTAAAGACAAGCAGCTTCCAATTCATTACTATGATACCAAACAGCAACTGGGTCGTGCTTGCGGCATTGACGTTGGAGCGACTTGCGTTGTTGTCTTGATATAATTTGTAAGGTTATCCTTACATAATGAAATCAGAAAGGAGGAAACCAGTTCATGCCAACATTTAACCAGCTCGTGAGAAAAGGTAGAGAAACTTCTATTAAAAAGTCTACAGCTCCTGCTCTTTTAAAGGGTCTGAATACTTTAAAGAAGAAAACTACCGACATCAGCGCGCCTCAGAAACGTGGTGTTTGTACTGCTGTTAAGACCATGACACCGAAAAAGCCGAACTCCGCTCTGCGTAAGCTTGCCAGAGTTAGACTGACAAACGGTATCGAAGTATCAGCTTATATCCCCGGTATCGGTCACAACCTGCAGGAACACAGTGTCGTTTTGATTCGTGGCGGCAGAGTTAAAGACCTTCCTGGTGTACGTTATCACATCATCCGTGGTTCCTTGGATACCGCCGGTGTTGCTAACCGTATGCAGGGCAGATCTAAGTATGGTGCGAAGCGTCCTAAAAAATAATAGGATTTAGCTTCACAGTAAAATCACATCTGTGCTGGTACCGGAAGAACTGTGTTTCTTTAAATATGTACTGTGCACAAACGGTCACAAGACCGAGTACCTGTGATTTCATTTAAAATTAATGAAGGAGGGAAGAAAAGTGCCAAGAAGAGGTTTTATTGCAAAACGTGAGGTACTGCCCGATCCGCTGTACGGAAGTACAGTTGTAACACGTCTGATCAATAACGTTATGTTAGACGGTAAGAAAGGCGTAGCTCAGAAAATTGTATACGGTGCTTTCGACATTGTAAAAGAAAAAACCGGCAAAGAGCCCCTGGATGCTTTCAAAGAGGCTATGGACAACATTATGCCCGTACTGGAAGTTAAGGCTCGCCGTGTCGGTGGTGCAACATATCAGGTTCCCATGGAAGTACGTCCCGAACGTAAACAGACTCTGGGTCTGAGATGGTTGACACTCTACAGCCGTCAGAGAAGCGAAAAAACCATGAAAGAACGCTTAGCTGCTGAAATCATGGACGCTATTAACGGCACCGGTGCTTCTGTTAAAAAACGTGAAGACACTCACAAGAT
>JAZSJR010000082.1:0-3101 GCA_045534415.1 Clostridia bacterium | reverse complement strand
GCCGGAAAGCACCGCAGAAGTATCCGGTTCAATTGCTACAATCCGGACATTCGGATTTTGTTGTTCCAAGTATTTTCCAACACCGGTTATGGTACCGCCTGTACCGATGCCGGCAACGAAAATATCAACTTTGCCATCGGTGTCTTCATAAATTTCAGGTCCGGTGGTTTCAAAATGTGCTTTTGCGTTGGCGGGATTCACAAACTGTCCGGCAATAAAGCTGTCAGGCATTTCTTTTGCCAAAAGCTCTGCTTTTTCAATAGCCCCCCTCATTCCTTTTGCGCCCTCTGTCAGCACAAGCTCAGCACCATATGCCTTAATTAACTGCTTGCGTTCTTCTGACATGGTTTCAGGCATAACAATGATGATGCGGTAGCCCCTTGCTGCAGCAACAGCAGCAAGACCAATGCCGGTGTTACCGGAGGTCGGCTCAATAATCACAGAGCCTTTTTTGAGTTTTCCGGTTTTTTCGGCATCCTCAATCATGGCTTTTGCAACTCTGTCTTTGGCTGAGCCAGCCGGATTAAAAGATTCAAGCTTTGCCAGTATTTTTGCTTTTAAATCCAATTCTTTTTCAATGTGCACAAGCTCTAAAAGTGGCGTTCTGCCAATCAGCTCATCCACGGAATAATATATATGTGCCATAATAATCTCCTTTTAGCAATTAGTATGTATGTATTATATCATAATTTTCAAAGTAAAACAAGGAGATATCTTTCTCAGTTGATGCAATGATTGTAAAAGAAAATCACCATCCGGCGATGTTGCTTTGCTGTTGACGGATAGCGAGCACTGAGATTTATATTCACAATTTTAACCTTATATATTATCATCTTGTTTATGGTAATTCGCAGGGGATACACCTAATAAACGTTTAAATACGCTACCAAAATAGTTGCTGCTTGAAAAACCGCAGGCATCGGCAATTTCGCCGACGGACATATTCGTTGTTTTTAGTAGATTTTCAGCGGCCTTGACCCGGGTGGTAATCAGATATTCTTTAAATCCAAACCCAGTTAATTGCTTAAATTTTTTTGAAAAATAGGTTTCTTCCATAAATGCCATAGCTGCAGCATCCGATAAGGTGATTTCCTCGGCAAAATGCTCGCTGATGTACCGGGCAGCAATTTGAATTTTATCCGCACCCTCTTTTTGTTCCAGTTCCTTTTTTTGACCATGGCGCAGGGTGTATAATATGATTTGCTCTAAAAGATTTTTTTCTATTGCCTGTGTCAATCCGTCTTGATTTTTTGCTTCATCAGAAAGTTGGCCAAGCTTTTGCCTGAGAAGCAAAGCCTCTTCTTCTGAAAATAAAATACAACCGCTTTCTAAAAACGATTGAAAATTATCCTGACCGATTGCGGATACTAAGTCTTTTATGTACTCTTCGTGAAAGTAAACAACATAGCGTTCGTACCCCTGCTTGTTTACCGAGGTGGTGCGGTGTAGAACTGTTTGAGGAATAATGACGAGATTTCCGGGCAGGACGTCAAAAATTTTATGGCTAACAAAATAACGGCGCTTGCCTGATAGTAAGAAATATAATTCATGAAAAGGGTGGGCGTGCATTTCAGGCATATCCACAGCGGCATGGGAGCGACCTTTATCAATGTGTACACCCGTATATATATCCGGAACTCTGAATTGTTGCATTGTTTTCATCTTTCCTTTAAATTCTTTTTCTTAATCATAACATATTTTATTTAAAATTGCAAGAAATCTGTAACATTTACAATAAAATCACAAAAAAGTGGTAGCAGCTACATAATTTTTGCTTTATAATAAAATCAAAAGTGTATGATTTGTGACAGGAGGTATCATTATGAAAGAAAAAATTATACAGTTCGGTGAGGGTGGCTTTTTGCGTGGCTTTGCCGATTGGATGCTGCAGCAGGTGAATGAAAAAACTGACTTCGGCGGAAACGTTGTTGTGGTTCAGCCCATTGAAAAGGGTATGTGCGATATGCTTACGGCACAAGACTGTGTTTATACCCATATATGCCGTGGGGTTGAGGGGGTAGACAGCCGAAAAATTGACGTTATTTCCCGTTGCGTTAAGCCCTATGAGGATTTTGGTGCATATTTAAGCTTAGCAGAAAATCCCGATTTTCGATTTGTAATTTCCAACACAACCGAAGCCGGCATTGTCTTTTCTGATAGTGACAAGCTGACAGATACACCGGCAAAAACCTTTCCGGCAAAACTCACTCAGCTCCTTAAAAAGCGCTTTGATTTGGACCTTCCCGGTTTTGTGTTTCTGCCCTGCGAATTGATTGACAAAAATGGTGAAAACCTGAAAAAATGTGTGCTTCAGTATGCTGATTTATGGTCTTTGGGCACAGAATTTAAAAACTGGATTGAAACAGAAAACATCTTCTGTAACACCTTGGTTGACCGCATCAACACAGGTTACCCTGCAGATGAAAAGATTGAAACAGATTTTGACGATAAAATGATTAACACATCAGAATATTTTCACCTTTGGGTGGTTGAGGGGTATCCCGAACTGTTTTCCGAGATTCCCTTTGATAAATGCGGCTTAAATGTTATTGTAACTGATAAGCTGGAAATGTATCGCACCCGTAAGGTTCGCATCTTAAACGGTGCCCATACATCTTTGGTGCCTTATGCACTTCTTTCAGGCTTTGACACAGTTAAAAGCTGTATGGATGATGAGAAAATGCTGTCTCACATCAAAGCCTGCGTGTATGATGAAATTATCCCCACCTTGGACCTGCCCCGAGCAGAACTTTTAGAGTATGCCAATAATGTTTTAATCCGTTTTTCAAATCCCTATATTAAGCATTATCTTTCCTCAATCGCTTTAAATTCTGTGAGCAAATTCAAGGTGCGCGTGTTGCCCTCAATTTTAGAATATATCAAGCGGTTTGATAAAATGCCGGAGACGCTTTTATTCTCCTTTGCTAAACTCATTGATTTTTACCGCACCGATATGACTAACGATGATGCCGAGGTTACCGACTTTATGAAGACAGCAAGCGTTGGCGAAATCCTGGCAAATCAAACCCTTTGGGGCGAAGATTTATCCTACCTTGAAAGCGAGATTGTGAAATATGTTAATCAATAAGCTGGATAATGTA
>JAZSJR010000208.1:0-1550 GCA_045534415.1 Clostridia bacterium | reverse complement strand
AAAAATTATCGTTTCCAGATAAGAGATAAAAAACTCAAGGCAGTAGCTAGATGATTTCATTTGGCTACTGCCTTTTTGAGTTCGGCATATGAGTGTTCTTCTTTTATGTACCAGGCGTGGGCTATGTTTAACTCACTTTTGACAGAGTCTAAAATATCCCTTGCCTTTCTCTCCGGCGGCACATACACGGCAAACACTAAAGTTTCCCGGCTGTCTGTTTGATTGCTGCCCACAGTGGTATAAGAGTGATACTGGGCGGCGGCGCATCTGGCAAGGCTCAGCAGCTCGGAGATTTTTTGCGAAGCTACATCAGCTGATACAATTTGCGTGCCGGTATCCCGGTCATTTAAGTGGAATGAAAATTTATAAACCGGATGTTTTGTGTGCTTGTCTTTCTTGCAAAACAGTTTGGTAAGCGCGCCAAGCAGAAGCAAAACGCAGAGAAGCCACCCCTTTTTCTTTTTCAAGACAGTCACCCCGCTTAGTTTTGCTTTCTCACAACGGCATAGTCATCGCCGTTGCGCCAGTAGGCACAGTCTGAACTGTTGCCGGTTAAAAATCGCATCATTTCATCTTCATCTAAATTGATTGTGCAAAAATAGCAATCGCACAACTCGTCATATTGGTAATTGGCACAGGTTTCGCAGCTTGCTCCTGTCATAGTTTCACCGCCTGGTTTAAATTCTTTTTGCAACCCGCTCTACATTCTCGGCACGGTATGCTTCAAACCGTCTATCAGAGATTGCGTCGCGGATTTCCTGCATCAGGTTGTTGTAGAAATACAAATTATGCATAACGCTGAGACGCATGCCCAGCATTTCGCCTGCTTTTAAAAGGTGGCGGATGTATGCCCGACTATAGTTTTGACAGACAGGACAGTTACATTCCGGGTCAATGGGCAGCGGGTCTGTTTCATATTTTTTGTTATTAATGTTAATCACGCCGTTTTTGGTACACAGGTGACCATGGCGGGCGTTACGTGCCGGCAGCACGCAATCGAAAAAGTCAATGCCCCGGGCAACAGCTTCAATGATGTTTGCAGGGGTGCCGACGCCCATTAAATAGCGGGGCT
This sequence comes from Clostridia bacterium, assembly GCA_045534415.1. Classification (GTDB taxonomy): domain Bacteria; phylum Bacillota; class Clostridia; order UBA1381; family UBA9506; genus UMGS755. The sequence continues at coordinate 478 of JAZSJR010000208.1, read as the reverse complement.
TGTCCTCCGGTGCATAGGGCACAACCGTATCTAAAACGTGGTACATTTCTTCGTGTGTTTCGCCTACGGCAAGACCGCCGATGGCATAACCAGGCAGGTCAAGCTTGGCGATTTTTTTCATATGGTCAACTCGGATATCATCATAAATGCCGCCCTGATTGATGCCGAAGAGAAGCTGGTTTGGGTTCACAGCACCGGGCGTGCGATTCAGTTCAGCCATTTTTATTTTGCAGCGCTCCAGCCAACGATAGGTACGCTCGGCGCTTTCTACGGCTGTTTTATGGTCTTTTTTTGAATTAATGCATTCGTCAAAAGCCATAGCAATGGTTGACCCTAAGTTTGATTGAATGGTCATACTTTCTTCAGGTCCCATAAAAATTTTACGGCCGTCAATGTGAGAGGCAAAGGTTACACCCTCTTCTTTTACCTTGTTAATTGCCGTCAGGGAAAAAACCTGAAAGCCGCCACTGTCAGTGAG
>JAZSJR010000154.1:0-1586 GCA_045534415.1 Clostridia bacterium | reverse complement strand
CAATCAGCGCTCCTAACTTAACAAAGGTATCCATTTGACCGCTTCCTTTCTCATGTAAAAAAACTTCCATAAAAAGTATATCACAATTTTTTTACTCTGTAAATTAAAAAAAGAAATTTCTTATAGATAGGACTAGATTTTTTTGAGGGTTTATAGTAAAATGTTAATAGTTAATTTGAGGAGGGGTTTTAATGCGTGCTGTCATTACCGTTGTGGGACACGACAAAATTGGTATTATTTATGAGGTTAGCCGTGTTTTGGCTAAAAATGATGTTAATATTCTGGATATTTCTCAAACGATTATGCAAGATATGTTTACCATGATTATGCTGGTAAATACAGAAAAATCCGGTGCAAGCTTTAAAGAATTATCTGAAACTTTAGATGCTTTAGGTAAAGAACTTGGTCTTTCCATTCAGATTCAGCATGAGGATTTGTTCCAGTCCATGCACAGAATTTAAGGAGGGCTTATGATGCTTAATTCAATGGAGATTATGGAAACCATTAAAATGATTTCCGAAGAGCATTTGGATATTCGTACTGTTACAATGGGCATTTCTCTATTATCCTGTACGGATTCTGATGCAAAAAAAGTTTGTGACAATGTGTATGAAAAAATTACACGTCAGGCAGAAAAGTTAGTTGAAACAGCAGAAAACATTGAAACTGAATATGGGATTCCCATTATTAATAAACGTATTTCGGTAACCCCTGCATCCATGCTTTTGGGGGCAAGTCAGAATCCTAATGATTTTGTGGCACTAGCCAAAACCTTAGACCGTGCGGCTAAAACCACCGGTGTGAACTTTATTGGTGGGTATTCTGCTTTGGTACATAAGGGCATGAGCATTGGTGATAAAGCACTGATTGCGTCCATCCCTGAGGCACTTTCTGTGACAGAACGTGTTTGTTCCAGCGTGAATGTGGGTACGACCCGCGCAGGCATTAATATGGATGCTGTGGCGCAGATGGGGAGAATTATTAAAGAAACCGCGGAGAAGACAAAAGCCCAGGATGGGTTTGGTTGTGCCAAGTTAGTTGTATTTTGTAATGCTGTAGAGGATAACCCCTTTATGGCAGGTGCATTCTGCGGCGTGGGTGAGCCGGATGCGGTTATTAATGTTGGTGTTTCCGGTCCCGGTGTTGTAAAATGCGCGTTAGAGCAGGTAAAGGGTGCTGACTTTGGTGTTGTGGCAGAAACCATTAAAAAGACTGCTTTTAAGATTACCAGAATGGGTCAGCTTGTGGCACAGGAGGCCTCCAAGCGTTTGAATGTACCCTTCGGTATCGTAGACCTGTCCCTGGCTCCCACTCCTGCGGTTGGAGACAGTGTGGCTGATATATTGTGTGAAATCGGTCTGGAATATGCAGGGGCTCCCGGTACTACCGCAGCTTTGGCACTTTTAAATGACCAGGTAAAGAAGGGTGGCGTTATGGCTTCTTCTTACGTGGGCGGTCTTTCCGGTGCGTTTATTCCGGTCAGCGAGGACCAAGGTATGATTGATGCGGTTCGTGCGGGTGCGCTTACCTTAGAAAAATTAGAACCAATAGTCTATTTCCTCGCCGTAAGTCTGGACATGATTGCT
>JAZSJR010000200.1:0-2852 GCA_045534415.1 Clostridia bacterium | reverse complement strand
TCGGGCTTGTGCTTTCCGCGCAGGATAGCTGCTGCCTGTGCTGCTACACGACCCAGCGGTTTGCCGGCTGCATCTATGATATACCATTTTCTGTCTACTTCATGAGCTTTCGCCATAAATGTACTCATAAATCTTTACCTCCTGTATCATTCAAACATTATTTCCAAAAAACAACATCAATAATTATAAAACAGAAAACCCCTTTTGTCAAGGGGTTTTTTAAAAAAATTAAAATAAATTATACAAAGTCATTTTTTCTTTGTTTTTCTCGCTCATGCTCACGAATTCTCGATTGTCATTTTCACTTTTTTGTATATTTCTTCCGAAATTTCATCAATTGTACGGATATTTTCACCAAAAGCACAAGGAATTTTCTCCCATCCGGCAAGTTTTGCAATGCCAACTGCATTCTCATAGGCTTTGTCAAGATGATGAGGGTCGCGCTCGTGAATATCCTTCTGGGCTTCTCCGGTAATTTTGTTAGCACGGGTCGCCATCAAACGTCTTGCGCAAGCCGGGGGCATATCTAAAAACAAAACAAGGTCTGGCTTTGGCAGTTCGAGCTTACCGTATTCCAAATCATAAAGCCAATTCATAAAGGCTGTTTTGTCGCCCTCAATTTTCGCCGCCTGATGCACCAAATTTGAGGTAACATAGCGGTCAGCAATCAAGATGCCGCCCTCGTTGTAAAAATTACCCCAGTCCCGCTTAAAGCTTCCATAACGGTCAATGGCATAAAAGGTAGAAGCAGCATACGGGCTTACATCCTCAGCGTTTTTTCCTAAATCCCCGGCAAGATACCGTTTTACCGGCACTGAAAAATCACTCTCATAATCCGGAAAAGAAATCTGGCGTACGTTATAGCCCTCATCTGCTAAACGTTTATAGATTTTTTCGGTTTGGGTTGCTTTGCCACTGGCGTCAACACCCTCAATTACAATCAGTTTGCCCATGTTAAGCCTCCTGCTTATATTTCTTGCGCATATCCGCCGCTTTGCCGCAGGTCATTTTTCCCTCCGGGCAAGGACCTGCCACGCAGGAAGGACCAGCCAAAGTAAACAACGTAGGTGCCACTTCTTTCACAAGACGCAGCATTTCATCTGCAAGGGCTCTGATTTCCCACTGGGCACGGCTGCAACAACGATGATGGAAAAAGTTCATCAGGCTTCTTGCATTCATAGTTACAATCATTTTTGTTTCACAGGCATTAGGAAGAACAAAGCGAGCATCTTCAATAGCTTTCTTCTCTGCCTGATTTTTTGCCTGTTTCTCCGGCATACCGGCATCCAAATTCTCGGCAACATATTTTTCGGATAAAATATCTGCCAGTTGGTTATAGGTTTCCTGTGCACGGGTCATAGAGTCTATGTAAAGCTTATGTGCCTCAGGATTTTCTGCAATTGCCGGGGGTGTAATGAACTCAAACTGCCCTTCTTTTACATAACGCTGGGATTTCACAGAATAGCTTGCAATTCTGTGGCGGGTAATTTGAGCAAGTAAGCTCCGGCTCACGCCCTCGATACCAAAGGTAAAGCTTACATGTTCGATGGGGCTTTCGTGACCTAAATCCATCAGCATCTTTAAAAAATTCTCTACTTTTTCACTATCCAGTCCGTCAAGCACATCCTTGACGCCTGAGCTTGAATAACAAAGCTTTGCAGCAGCAGAAATAATCTTTTCCGGTTCTCCGGTATATTGTAATAATTCAACATGAAGTGCCATGGAACATTCCCCCATTTATCAAAATAAACCTATCTATTTGATTATATATTTTATCTCGATTTTTGTCAAGGGAACTTACGCCAGTCCCAAAACTTTATTTTTGCATATTTAATAGAAAAAGTTCTTTTACTATTTATTTTTTCATAAGGCTGTGGTAGAATATGTAATAGTATTTAATAGGAGATGACAAAATGAAACTTTTGTGGCAGTTGTTTATCACCTTTGCCCGCATTGGTGCCTTTACCTTTGGTGGCGGCTATGCTATGCTTCCAATGTTTCAGCGGGAACTGGTTGAAAAAAGAAAATGGGAAACTGAAGAAAACCTGATGGATTATTACGCCATTGCACAATGTACCCCCGGCGTTATTGCCGTTAACACGGCAACCTTGGTTGGCTATAAGCAAAAAGGCACCATTGGAGCTGTTGCGGCAACCGTTGGCGTGGTGCTCCCTTCTTTTATTATTATTGCAATCATCGCCGCACTTTTGACAAATTTTGCAGATTTGCCGATGGTCAAGTATGCGTTCCTCGGTATTCGCGCTTGTGTTTGTGCTTTAATTTTGGATGCCGTTATCAAACTTGGAAAAAAGGCAATACGCGACATTCCTACCATCATAATTGCCATTTTGGTGTTTATTTGCACCTGTTTTTTTAATATCTCTCCCATCGTTTTGGTTGTGATTGCTGCCGTGGCAGGACTTATTCTGCAAGGGAGGAAGTTTAAGAAATGATTTATCTGAAACTTTTTTACGAATTTTTCAAAACCGGTTTATTTGCCGTAGGTGGTGGTCTGGCTACCTTACCATTCCTGCGAGACATTGCACTGAAATATCCTGAATGGTTTAGCGAGGCTATGCTTGCTGACATGATTGCCGTGTCTGAATCCACTCCTGGTCCTATCGGTGTAAACATGGCAACCTATGCAGGATACACGACAAACGGCATCTTGGGTGCTTTGGTTGCCACCATCGGCTTAATTTTGCCATCCTTAATTGTTATGTTAATTGTGGCAAGACTTTTAAAGTCTTTTCGTGATAACCGCTATGTCGATGCCGCTTTTTATGGTTTACGTCCTGCCGTTGCCGGCTTAATTGGTGCTGCCGGTGTATCCGTTGCGCTGACCACCTTGG
>JAZSJR010000137.1:0-4295 GCA_045534415.1 Clostridia bacterium | reverse complement strand
GCTTATCGGCTCACACCAACCGCCGACTCTCTGAAAAACCCTCTGCCGGACCTTCTTCGTCATAGCTTTTAACAAGATTTATGTAATTTTTTTCATTATATCATTCACGAAAAAAATTGTCAAGTGGATTTCTTTTCTTATTATTCGCCCGCTTTTTCTATCCGCGCCGAGCGTTTATAAACAAAAGAGGCTAAAACCACTGCCAGCACACCGGAAAGCAGTTTGCCCACAACCATTGAAAAGGCAAAGTTACGGTCAAAGGAAAGTACAAACGCCAAATGGTCACCAAACACATAGGCTGCTGAAACCCCAAAGGCCATATTTAAAATTCTGCCTTTTTTATTCATGTTTTCTATCATAGAAAACACAGGAATGGAATTAGCAAGAGTTGTCACAAGGCCTAAAACAGAGGTGTTATCCAGTTTCATCATTTTGCCAAACCGCAAAAATACCTTATTGAAGATGCGTGAGATAATGGTAAGCAAGGGGAATACCCCTGTTAAAATTACCGCTATGTTTCCAATAATTGTAAAGGATTCAGCTATTGGCGTAATGCCGGGAATCAGCGTGATGCCGAGCAGTAGTTCAACAGACCCAATCACAAGACCTGCTGTTACAAAAATTGTTAAAACAGCACCAATGATGCCAAAAATTTTCTGGCTTAGCTCTGGGCATTTCCACAATCCCAGACAAATCACACCGGAGATAACAAGAATTAAAAGGGTGTTAACAAGCAGCTCACCAACAGAAATCCCCAGCATAAGACCGGCAACGATACAGCCAACAGGAATGGTGACAAAGCCACACAAAAGACCAATGAGCACATCGCCGTGATATTTTTTATCAATCATCTGAAGTGCTAGAGGAATGACCGGACAAAGGGTGGCACCAAACATCGAGGCAACCACAATGCCGTTATAGCCTCGCACCGCTTCATTGGCTGAAAGCTCATATGCCATGGAGGCACCCCCGGCATCCACCGCAAAAAAAGCGGCAAGAACAGAAGCATCCATATGAAGAGATGCTAAAACCGGGCCAAAGACAGCCTTTAAAGCAGTTGCCAACACAGGTGCTAAAACAATCATACCGGACATAGAGATAATCAGCGGTCCAGCAGTCATAATACCCCGGTCAAACTCATCACCCAATTTAAACCGGTTGCCAGTGATTTTATCCAGCGCACCAATCAAAGCAAAAATAATAAAAATAAGTTCAAGCTTCATAGACAAGTTCCTCGCTTTTAATACGCACCAAAGGGGTTACGTTTCATCCGTAACCCCTCGCTGTAGTTGAATTTATTCGAAGTAATGCTTTAAAAATTCCGCTACTGTGCCATCATATTCAGCCTCTAACATATAGTAGTAACCAAGCTGATTGCCGGCTAAATAGTTTATGTAGGTTTTGCCGTTCCAGTCACACATATCCACATCAGAGCTGTTAATGTTAAAGCCTGTGGTAGTAATCTTTTCAATCAGTTCAGGTGAAAGGTCAGCCGCTCTGGGAGAGATGATGCGGTCATCTTCATCCGGCATAATCATGGGGTTATAGTAGCCAACATACCAGGTCTTGAAATCTTTGGTACGGTAAATGTAGTTGGTGTAATGCTGGCAGGGAAGCTCAGCACAAGCAATCATATAATACCAGCCCTCAGAATATTTCAACCAGGGACCACCCATGTAACGCTCTTTTGAATATCCCAAATCATAGTCCATAAAGGTCCATTCTTTCATATCAGGAGAGGTTGCAAAGAAGTGAGTAAACTTCTGCACAACGTGTTCAATGGGGTCAGAAGCTTCCATTAAAAGCACATAACCGTCAGGGCCTTTAGTCAAACCTGTGTTATAGTAAACCCAGCCGGGGTTTGAAAGGAGCACACGCTCTTCCCAGTTCACCAAATCTTTACTTTCATAAATGTTAATGGTGCCACGGTCTTTCATGTCAACACCGGTGACATAAATGGTGTCATCTTCCACATAAGCTGCGTGGAAGTAGCTGTCATCTGCAAATTCAGAAATGACCTTTCCGGTTTCAACATCACGGATGATGGCATAACGGCGGATGGTGTTATCTGTACCGTTTAAGGGATCACAAAGTTCCATACGCATGAGTCTGCCGTTCCATACAAAGGGCGTCATTTCGCCACCCGGGCTGCAAGCACCCAGCTTTTTAATTTTGGGGTAGCCGTTTTTCATAACTGTGTTAGCATCATAATTAATTTCAATTGTTTTCATTCCCATGGTAATAATTCCTCCTAAAATATTATTCAAAATTAGCTTTTAAAAATTCTGCTACCGTGCCCTCACATTCAGCCTCTGCCATATAGTAAAAGCCGTGCTGATTGCCAACACCGTAGTTTATATATACCCTGCCGCCGAAATCGCACATATCAATATCGGCATTGCTGGATAAAAATGCTGTTTTAATTTGTTCTTTAATCTCATCGGTTAAATCTTCTGTTGCGTTGGGAGAAATCACCCTGTCTTCTTCCCCATACATTAGAATCGGGTTGTAATATCCAACCTCCCACTCTGTAAAGTCCTTGGTGCGATACAAATAGTTGGTGTAACGCTCACAAGGGAGCTCAGCACAAGCGAACATATAATAATATCCCTCAGAATATTTCAGCCACGGTCCGCCCATGTAACGTTCTTTGGAATAGCCTAAGTCATAGTCCATAAATGTCCATTCCTTTAAATCAGGAGAGGTTGCAAAAAAGTGGGTGAACTTAACGCCCACAATGTCTACCGGGTCACTTGCCTCAAGCAAAAGCACATAGCCCTCAGGACCCTTGGTAAGACCTGTGTTATAGTAAACCCAGCCGGGGTTCGTGAGCAAAATCCGGTTTGACCAGTGAATCAAATCGTGGCTTTCATAAATACGAATGCTGCCGCGGTCATTTTTATCAACACCCAAAACGTAGGCTGTGTCATCTTCAACATAAGCAGAATGAAAATAACTGTCTTCAGCCAGCGTGGAAATAAATTTGCCTGTTTCCACATCACGGATTGCTGCACAGGTTGCCATACCATTCATTGCCTTGGTTGCCTTGGAGGGGTCAACAAGCTCCATACGCATGAGTCTGCCGTTCCACACAAAAGGCGTCATCTCACCATTGGGGTTAATGGCACCAAGTTTCTTAATTTTTGGAAAACCGTTTTTCATTACTGTGGATGCATCATAGTTAACCTCTTTCACTTTCATAAAGAGTGCCTCCGTCTCGTATATCCTACAATTTTAACTATAATATAATGTCACAGAAAAATCTAGCATTATTATGCGAAAAAGTTGTAAAATATTATGATATTTGCTTTTCTTATCAGTCTGTGATATAATAAACCATAAATATTTTGCGTTTTAGGTGAAGTGAAATGAAAAAAACATTTTTCCACGAAGCAGAAAGGCGGGGGACGCCTCACTTCCCTGTCAGCTTTTATCACGTTGATGAAAACCACCCGCGGTATCAGATGCGAACCCAATGGCATAGCGATACAGAGCTCGACCGTGTGCTTGAGGGCAGCCTTACTGTTTCTTTGGGCAATCAGACCTACGAAATGAAAAAAGGGGATAGCCTTTTAATTCCCGGTGGCATTATCCACAGTGCCGAAGCAAAAAACTGTGTATATGAATGTGTGGTGTTTGCACCCACCGTCCTATACTCCACCCTGCAGCACCGCACAGAGGTAAAACGAAAACTCATTAAGCCTGTGTTTTTTACAGACAATGAAAAAGTGGACCGGATTTTTGATGGGTTAAAGACACAAGACCCAGGCTATGAATTTCAAGTTGTTGGCGATTTATATACCCTGATTTATGACGCCATCGTTCGTCAAAAAAGTGTCATTTCTGACACCACTGATTACCGTATTGACCAGATTAAAACCGCCATCAGCTTTATTGAAGAAAATTACCCCCGCACAATCACTTTGGCATCCCTTTCGGCTGCCTGCTCTTTAAGTCCCAACTACTTTTGTCGGTTTTTTAAAGAGGTCACCGGACAAACGCCGATAGAATACATCACCGCCTACCGGGTGGAGGCAGCCTGCGAAATGCTCCTTGCCGGAGCCAGCGTGACGGACACTGCCCTAACCTGCGGTTTTAATGACCTTAGTTATTTCATTAATGTGTTTAAAAAACATATGGGCATTTCGCCAAAACAGTATGCAGGTTTATATAAAGAGAAAAATAACATATCTTTGTAGGGAAGGGTCTCTGCGCCCTCCCGAAAAGAATAAATATCCCCCCGTATAACGGGGGGGGGTTCATTTTCGGGCATAGCCCTAATACTACTGGCTACG
>JAZSJR010000103.1:0-2388 GCA_045534415.1 Clostridia bacterium | reverse complement strand
TTTTGCAAAGCTGCACCGGCGCATTACCTATGTGACTATCCAGAATACATCCATGATGCCGGAACGCCGGCTCAAACTTACCAAAAAAGACCGATGCATCACAAAAGTTTTCTTCGTCAAAGCAATATATATTCTTGATTTCTTGTCTCCCATCGGGATGAATCACTGTATGCTTTACCGTTTCTCTTGTCAGTCTGTTTGGCACCTTGAGCATTTCTTCCACACAATGCAAAAAAGTATTTTTGTTATGAGCCACGCCAATTAAAAGCACATAACCATCCTCATCATAGAGTTTGCCCAAGCATCCCTCCGGGCCTGCCGGCGTAACAACTTTTTCTTCACCGGAAATAAACGCTGCAACCCTGCTCGCACTGCCGAAAACGGCTACCGAGTGAGTGGGATGGGTTGTCCTTGTAGCCTGCGGATGTCCCGCCGCCAAGCAGGATAACACTCCTGTGCAACTTTGGCTTTTCCGCATATCATAAACCGTACCGTCCCAAGTATGAGTGGGAATGCAAAGCAACCCGTCTTTTTGCGTAAAAAACTCTATTAAAGCTGAGAGTAATGTTTCGCCACCACCCTCTATGTCACCAACAGCTTTTAAAGATGCATGCACCATAACCGCCTTGCCTTGACAGACCTTAAAAGATTGCAACTGTGTTAAAATTTCTCGCCTTGTAATCATATAAACTCCTTACCTACAATCTGCAATACACTTCTTTTGAATCCAAATAAACTGTCGGCACAAATCTCTCGTTCACCATATTCGCCAAAAAGTTCATTCAGGGTCAGCCCCTTTTCTTCTTGATTATAAAGCCAACGGAAAACGCCGATGAAAAGACCAGAACCACCGCACCGATTGTGGCAAACAAATATGGTTTCATAGGGTTTTGAAGTGGCATATGTGCTGTTGCCTCCTCAGGCAAAAAGGCATAAAGCTTCACATAATCTCCGCGGCTAATGGTATACTGCGTTGTCACTGCCGATGAAGTTTCATATTGCGGACAACCGATGCGCGCCTTTTGGTCAAACCAAAAGCTGTATCGGTTATTCTGTTTATCCACAGCAACAATCCAGACGCCATTTTTTAGTTCATCTATCCTGTTTTCTTTCGTAAGAGAGATGTTCTCTGCAATATCAAAGAATTTTTCCGGGTCAACAAAGCAGCCATAAGGGTCACCATCCCCCGGATACACAACTTCAATCTGTGCCACATCATGTCTATCAAACACAAGCAAATCTGACAAAACCTTTGCATTTTTTATCTTAATAAAGTCTTCAGACACACTGCCTGCAAACGCCGTTATGGGCAGCAATAACAAAACAATTACCATACTTAATAAAATAATTGCTTTCTTCATCATCATAACTCCTTTCAAAGCTTCGTCAGATTGTCAAGCCAACAAATATATATCATATTTCAATTATAAAGGCATATACCCACCAAACTGGTAAATATACTTCCCCTCTAGGTTTTTTTGCTTAACCCCTCGTTGCATGGAGTTATTTTCGGGAAGCTCCACAACCGGAATATCCGAAAGTGAGCTCGCCTCCATGTTATAAACATATAAAAACACATCCATTCCGGCGTTTTTCATCAGAAAAACCACATACCGGTTCTGGAAAGCAATAATGTTAGACTCCGGGGATAAAATTTCTTTGAGCTCCGGTGAAAGCATCCAACAGCAAATCAATCATAACCGATGGTATTTTCAACAGATGCCGGTGCCTTGGGGAGAACCCCCTTTTCCCGGTGAAGGACACGGATATATTCTTCTGTCATCCATTCGGGTACATCGGCTTCTGAAAGTGCCAGCTTATACGCCTCATCCCAATAAGGTGACTCAATTTTTATCTGCAACATGTCACGAACATCGTTCATCTCTTTATCTGTCCCCTCTAGGAATTTCCTATTACATATTATAGCATAGAGAATTTCTCTTTGTAAAGTCACAGACAAACTCCAAAACATGACTCACAGAATCTTTTGCATAAAACTATTGACAACACCTTATAAATTTGATAAAATAATTAGGTAAAATTTAAGGGCTTTTAGCTCAGTTGGTTAGAGCAACCGGCTCATAACCGGTCGGTCCGGGGTTCGAGTCCCTGAAGGCCCACCAAAGAAAGAAGACATCCGATAGGGTGTCTTTTTTCTTTGTGATGTTTTAAAGGGGACTCGAACCCTGAGAGGGTTTTTGCGTAAAAAAAACAGTTCGGTGAACTGTTTTTAGCAAAAAGGTGCGAGTCCGGTACCAAAATGCAAAGCATTTGGGTGGACGAGCAGGTAAGACGCCTCAGGCGGCTGCGTCCCTGAAGGCCCACCAAAGAAAGAAGACATCCGATAGGGTGTCTTTTTTCTTTGTGATGTTTTAAAGGGGACTCGAA
>JAZSJR010000013.1:0-7085 GCA_045534415.1 Clostridia bacterium | reverse complement strand
TTTCAGGTGGGTGCCATTATTACTACAACCGGCTTTGTAACGGCAGATTTTGTAAAGTGGCCGGATCTTTCTCAAACAATTTTGATGCTACTGCTTTTTATGGGTGCTTGTGCAGGGTCTACCGGTGGCGGTTTTAAAATTTCCCGTGTGCTTATTTTAATTAAAACCTCGTTCCGTGAAATTCGCCAGCAGATTCGTCCGCGTTCAGTTAACACCTTAACCTTAGAGGGACGCCCGCTGGACGACAAAATGGTTGCCGGGGTTTTATCCTACCTTGCAATTTATGTTGTGTTTTTTGTTGCATCCCATTTGTTAATTTCATTGGATAATGTGAATTATCTGACCAGCTTTACGGCAGTTGCTACTTGTCTCAATAATGTAGGTCCGGGGCTTGCAGGTGTAGGACCAACAGAGAACTTTTTCCATTTCTCGGATTTTTCTAAAATTATTCTGTCGATTGATATGCTTGCCGGCAGATTGGAACTTTTACCGATTTTGACGTTGTTATCGCCACTGACATGGCGCCACAGATAAAATGAAATATCAGGAGGGTTATGTATGCCACATATTACATTAAAAATGTATCAGGGAAGAACAGAAGAACAAAAAGAGGCTGTGACAAAAGCGCTTGCTGAAGCCCTGAAAAACACGCTGGGTTGCACCGATGAGCATGTGAGTGTTTCCATTTATGATTATGACCCAAAGGAATGGGGCGAAAAGGTGTTCTATCCTGAAATTTTGGGTAGCGGAGAGCATCTTTACAAGAAACCGGAATATAAGCCGGAATAAAAAAAGAACCGTGATGAAAATCACGGTTCTTTTTTTATGTAATCTTACTTTAAAAAATTAAAAAATATAAAATAACAATAATACCTAAAACAATGCGATACCAACCAAATGCCTTAAAGTCGTGGCGCTTAACGTAACCCATTAAAAACTTGACGGAAGCAATAGACACAAGGTATGCAACCACCATACCAAGGAGTAGTAAGCCCCATTCTGTGCCGGCCATAACGTAATCATTCGTCACAAGCTTTAAAAGGCTGACGCCGAACATTACTGGGATGGCCAAAAAGAATGAAAATTCAGCCGCAACGCCTCGGGAACATCCTAGGAGCATTGCACCTAAAATGGTTGCACCGGAGCGGGATGTGCCGGGGATGATGGAAAGCACTTGAAACAGACCAATGAGAGTGGCTGTTTTATAGGTCATTTGATTCATTTCCTGAATGCCGGCTTTTTTATCCAGTTTTTCAATGACCAAAAAGCCGATACCATAAATAATCAGCGTTGCTGCAATGACCCATGGGGTTTCAAAGGTATCCATAAAATCATTTAACAGCAGTCCAATGATTGCTGCCGGCAGACAGGCAACTGCCACTTTAAACCACATTTGCCACGTATCTGCTTTTTCTTCTTTTGTTTTAGATGGTGCAAAGGGGTTAAGCTTATGAAAATACAGGGTTACAATTGCGAGAATTGCGCCTAACTGGATGACATATAAAAAAACATCCTCTGTCAGAAACCCACCGGTTTTCATAAATTCATTCACTAGAATCATATGTCCGGTACTGCTGATGGGGAGCCATTCTGTAATACCCTCAACAATACCTAAAATTAAAGTTTTAATAAAGTCCACAAGTTGTCTCCTTTCGGTGGTTTACTTTGCCTGATTGATAAAGGCTAAAATTGCTTCAACCGAGCCACTGACACCGAGCTTTGCGCTGTTTAAACACAGGTCGTAGTTTTGCAGGTGATTCCACTTTAAACCTGTGTAGTAATTGTAGAAATTCCCGCGTTTTTTATCGGTTTTAGCAATCATATCTTCAGCATCGCCGGCACTGATATGATACAGGTTCTGAATGCGCTCTATGCGGTCAGAAAGGTCTGCATAAATAAAAATGCGACAAAGAGAAGAATGGTCTTTTAGGATGTGGTCAGCACAACGCCCCACAAAGACGCCGGAGCCTTTTTCAGCCAGCTCTAAAATCACGTTTGCCTGCGCCTGAAAAACAGTTTCGTTAATGTTCATAAAGGGCATTCCCGATAAGGCACTGGCAGGGGAGTAGGCACCCAATGCAATGGAATATAAAAAACTTGAAACGTTTCTTTCTTCCACTTCCTTAAACAAATTTTCATCCAGACCGGTTTGCTTTGCTGCTTCTACAATGATTTCCTTATCGTAAAAGGGAACCATGAGTCTGTCTGCCACAGCTTTGGCAATTTCGTGACCGCCACTGCCAAACTGTCTTCCAATTGTGATAACCATGTTCTGATTCATAGGGAGCCTCCTTTATGATTGTATTGTATGTTATGAAAATGACTTTTACAACAATGATTCGTCATAATGTGCCCGTGTGCCGCCGATAAATTTTGGACGAGTGCGTGCACAGAGGATTCTGGCTTCTCCAATCATAGAAAGTGAAAGACGAACCGGCACGGCAACGGGTTTTAAATGCATGCCGATTAACGTACCGCCAATGTCAATACCGGCATCAGCATGGATGGCTTCTACCGCTACAGGGCATTCCATATTTTTATATACTGTTGTGGCAAAGGAACCGCCGGCTTTCGGTTGGGGCACCACGTTCACAGGGTCACAGCCCAGCGCCTTGGCAACTGCCTTTTCAATGATGATGGCACGATTTAAATGCTCACAGCATTGAGCAGCCAGATGAATCCCTTTTTCCTTTAAAAGCGGGGCAATGCCTTGCCAAAGTGCTTCGGCTGTTTCAATGCTTGAACCCTTGCCAATATGAATGCCACATACCTCGCTGGTAGAACAACCTACAACCAACAGGTCACCACTAGTAAGACCGGCAGCCTCAATCAGCTCGGTAATAGCGGTTTTTGCTTGATTTGTCAATTCTTCGTACATAATATAACTCCTTATCATAAACCTAACTGCTTTTTAATTTTAATTTTATCTAAAAGCATAGCAAGTACAATATATAACACAGCACTGGCAACGCTTTGAATGCTGTTACCAATCATCGAATAGATGGGGGTAATCCAATTGCCGTAAATAAAACCTTCGGCTATGTAATAACCGCCAGCTGTCAGTAAAAAAGCACCGGCAAGAGCCGATATATTTCGTTTTGTTAAAATGTTTGCACTTTTTGCGGAAAAGAAAAATGCAATGCCTGCTTTAATAAAGAAAGTCCACGGTAACCATACAGGAGAACCACACAAAAGGTCTGCTAAAGAACCACCCAGTGCAGCAGCTGCGCAAGCGTAAGGCGTTGGCAGAAAACTTCCACCTAAATAGATTATGGTGTCACCTAAATGAAAGCAACCCTGACCACCTAAAGCCGGCAAATGGATGTGCAAAAGATATACAGTTGTAATTGCCGTGAGTGCCGCCATCATTGCGGCAAGGGTTAAATATTTGACTGGGTGCCCTGAATGCTTCATGTAAAGGACTCCTTTTGGCTTTTGTTCTTACAATTATTATAGCACTCCTTTTAGGCGTGTGCAAGATATATTGAAAAAAATAACAAAAGAGCCCCGATTGTGTCATCGGAGCTCCGGCCAGCGGCAAAAGTATGCCGCTAGCCTTGGATTTGTTGATACATTTTTCTTCCTGCTTCGTCAGTCAGTTCTTTGTAGACAAAACCATGCTTTACCTGGTAGTGGTCTGCCAGTGCAAGGAGAGCAGGTAAAACCTGAATCGGGCAACGCAGAGCATAAGCGCATCCGTTTTGGCTGATGGCTCTGGGGGATTGGGTCAGGGTAACCCCGTGGAGCTGTTCTGCCGCTACCAGACGTTTTAATCTGCTTGCTGTTGTAGAGGAAGAAAACACAACTAAAGCAAAAGTCATATGGTCTCCTTTCAATGGTCATAACCCGTTGTCACAGTATAGAGAGGAAAATAGCATCCTCCTGTTATGATTATATGCAGATTATCAGAAATCTGCGATTATTTTTAAAATAACCTTGAAATTTATGCAAAAAAAAGGTACAATATATAATTAGAATGTAAATATCTTGCCGCTTTGGCAGAGGGGAGAAAAGGTTATGACAAAAGAAAGAGTTATGGAAATCTTAAAAGAGGCAGGTGTCCTTTTAGAGGGGCATTTTCTTTTGACCTCCGGTAGACACTCTAACAGATACTTGCAGTGTGCCAAGATTTTTCAGGATACAAAATATAGTGAAGAGCTTTGTAAGGATTTAGCAGAGCAGTTCCGTGACAAAGGTGTCGAACTGGTTATCGGCCCTGCGATTGGTGCTATCCAAATGAGCTATGAGGTATCAAGACACTTAGGTGTTAAAAATATTTTTGCTGAACGTGAAAACGGCGAAATGACCTTAAGACGCAGCTTTACCATTGAGCCCGGTCAAAAGGTTTTGGTTGTAGAAGATGTTGTCACCACCGGTGGCAGTGTTCGTGAGGTTATTGACCTTGTTCGTGCAAACGGCGGCGAAGTGATTGGTGTTGGTGTGGTTGTTGACCGTACCGGCGGTAAGATTGATTTCGGCGTGCCCATTTCTTCTGTTATTTCTCTGGATGTTACCTCTTACACTGCTGAGGAATGTCCTCTTTGCAAAGAAGGTCTGCCTTTAGTTAAACCCGGCAGCCGTGCTTTGAAAGTTTGAGCGTAAGGAGCAGTTTGTATGCATGACGGTCATCGTAAGCGTATGAAAGAGCGCTTTAAAAACGACGGCGGTTTTGAAAATTTTGCTCAACATGAAATTCTGGAAATGTTGCTTTACAGTACCATTGCCCGTGGCGATACCAATCCGCTGGCACACAGCCTGATAGATAAGTTCGGGAATATTGCCAATGTGTTTGAAGCGTCGCCTGAGGAGTTAAAGCAGGTGAAAGGGATTGGAGAGAGCAGTGCCTATTTGCTTTCTATGATTCCTCATTTGTCTGCCATCTATAACCGTACAAAGTGGGACAGAAAGGTTATGCTGGGTTCAACAGACCTTGCAGGGCAATATGCCATCAACTTGTTCATTGGCAAAACAACTGAAGAGTTCAGAATCATTTGTCTTGATTCAAACCGTCAGGTTTTTTATCAGGGGGTTGTTGCCCGTGGTACGATTAACGAAGTATCGGCATATCCCAGATTGGTTGTTGGTGAGGTTTTAAAACATAATGCCCAAAGTGTTATTTTAACACATAATCATCCCAATGGGTCTGTTTTTCCGTCGGAGGATGACATGGAGGCAACGAAGCAACTGATTAAAGCGCTGGATGCCATTGATGTTCAGGTTATAGATCACATTATTGTGTCCGGCAACCAGTATTACAGTTTGGCAGAAAAAGATGGACTTTAACCTATTGCTTAGGCTTGGGTTTGCAAATTAGGGCAATGATATATCCAAAGACAATGGCAGCGGTGATGCCTGCACTAGAGCCGGTGAGTCCGCCCGAAAGAATGCCAAGCAGCCCTTTTTCGCCAATGGCGGCTTTGACGCCTTTAGCAAGGGTATAACCAAAACCTGTTAAGGGAATGGTTGCACCGGCACCGGCAAAGTCAACCAGTGGCTCATACCAGCCAAACAATGTTAAAAAGGTTCCGGCACTCACATAAATGACTAAAATACGTGCCGGGGTCAGTTTGCATTTGTCAATTAAAATCTGGGCGATGGCACAAAGTGCGCCGCCCACTAAAAAAGTCCATAAGTATTGCATAGAATCATCCTTTAAATTTGATTTTATGTATAGTATAATTCATACTTATTATTTTTATGTAATTAGGAGTGGTAAAACAATGTCAGGTCATTCTAAATGGTCAAACATTAAACACAAAAAGGAAAAGAGTGACGCTAAAAAAGCGAAAATCTTTACAAAACTCGGTCGTGAAATTACCGTTGTTGTAAAAGCAGGCGGTCCCGATCCGGAAGTAAACGGCAAACTGAAAGACGTTATTGCAAAAGCGCGTTCTAACAATATGCCCAATGATAACATTGAACGTTGCATTAAAAAGGCATCCGGTGAACTGGGTTCTGATAACTATAAAGAAATCACATATGAAGGCTACGGTCCCAGTGGTGTTGCTGTTATTGTTGAAACCCTGACAGACAACAGAAACCGTACTGCCGGTGAAGTTCGTCATTATTTTGATAAATTTGGCGGAAACCTGGGTCAGACAGGCTGCGTAAGCTTTATGTTTGATGAAAAGGGCGTTATCATCATTGCTAACGAAGAAGGGGAACTGGATGAAGACACCGTTATGATGGATGCACTGGATGCAGGTGCTGAAGATTTTAATCCCCAGGAAGATTGCTTTGAAATTATGTGTGAGCCGTCAGCTTTTGCAGCTGTTCGTGACGGCTTGGAAGAAAAGGGTTACAGTTTTGCATCTGCTGAAGTGGAAAAAATTCCGCAGACAACCGTTACACTGACAGATGAAAAAGATATTCAGATGATGAATAAGCTGATTGATATGCTGGAAGATAACGATGATGTGCAAAATGTATATCACAACTGGGAAGAATAATTGGGTGCGACAAAATGCACAGACTGCAAAAAGCCACAGGTTGCTTAAGCAATCTATGGCTTTTTGTTGTATATTGGCAATTTTAAAGGGATAGATAAAAAGCTTTGGAAAGGACAAACTGAATCCCGATAGCGTACTTAGGTACGCGGAGAGGTGAAGTTTGTTCTTAGCAAATAAATTTATTAAAAAATACTCGCTATTTTTATATTACCCTTTTGCGCTCCAAAGCTTTTTAGCATCCCTAACTGCAAAAAAACACCGCAGACTCAGTCTGCGGTGTTTTCAATTACTGATTTATGCGCCAACTTTGTTGAGCATTAATGCCAGACGGGACTTTCTACGAGAAGCAGTGTTCTTCTTCATGATACCCTTGCTGACAGCCTGGTCAATTTTCTTAACAGCCAGGTTAAAAGCGGGCTCTGCAACAGCTTTGTCGCCTGCAGCAGCTGCAGCTTCGAACTTCTTAATATATGTTTTTACAGCAGATTTAATCATCTGGTTACGGAGTGTTTTTGTCTGAATGACTTTAACTCTCTTCTTAGCGGATTTAATATTCGGCAAATCGTTCACCTCCATCGCCTCTAAACTGACTTCTACTATTTTAACACAACAAAAACAAAAATGCAACACTTTTTT
>JAZSJR010000007.1:0-5455 GCA_045534415.1 Clostridia bacterium | reverse complement strand
CATATAGTGTTTGCGGCAAAGTATAGACGAAAAGTGTTTTTCGAAGAAAAACGTGTAGAGATAAGAGAGATACTTCGCCAATTATGCCAATGGAAAGGCGTAGAAATAATCGAAGGAGAAGTGTGTCCAGACCACATACATATGCTCGTCAGTATCCCGCCCAAAATGAGCGTTTCGGGTTTTATGGGATATTTGAAAGGAAAAAGTGCATTACTAATATTTCAAAGGTGGGGGAATATGAAGTTTGCCTACCGAAACCGCGAGTTTTGGTGTAAGGGATACTACGTAGATACCGCGGGTAAGAATACGAAGGCGATAAAGAAATACATATCCGAACAATTAAAGCGTGATAAGGAAAGTGACCAATTAAGCTTTATAGACCCGCGGGACCCATTTATGGGTAGTAAGTAACAGTTGCATGGCTGGCAGGCCAATCTAAAACGCACTTGTGCGTAGCCAGTAGTATTAGGGCTATGCCCGAAAATGAAATACCCCCCGTTATACGGGGGGATATTTATTTAATGGTAAAGTAATTTACGCCATACATTGCGGGATAGAAAGCTGTTGCTTTTTGGTGACCCGTAGGGGACAAAGATGCTTTGCATCTTTCCCGCTTGTCCACCTAAAGTCTTCGACTTTCGATACCGGACGGCGCGACACCCGCCTACAAAACTTGCCACCGGCAACTTTTGTTTGACGGCGGTTGCCTTCTAAGGGTTCGAGTCCCTTTGAACAATAAAAAAAGAAAACACACCATGAAGGTGTGCTTTCTTTTTTGGTGACCCGTAGGGGACTCGAACCCCTGTTTTCGCCGTGAGGGGGCGACGTCTTAACCGCTTGACCAACAGGCCACATATATTATCTGTCTAACACAGCAAAAATATTGTACCACAGTTTTTTTTACATTTCAAGTGTTTTTTGAAATATTTTTTTAATCTGTGATTTTTGTGCTTTGCATCTTTTTTTAGCTTTATTCTGCAAACACTATTTATTTTCGAATAAATTTGTGGTATAATAATATAATATGTGATTAAAATGATAATTTAAATTGATAGATTTTAATAAACAGAGGTGGTTTTGTGGCAGAAAAAAGCATAGATGTATCATCAGTGGATTTAGGCGGGTTGTTCGGTGAATTTGATTGTCATATTAAACAGGTGGAAAAGGAACTGGGTGTTACTGTTTCCTGCCGTGATTCAGTGCTGAAAATTTTGGGTGGCGAGGCCGAAACAGAAACGGCTTTTCGCACCGTGTCTGCCATGATTGAATCAGTAAACCGGGGCGATCGGCTAAACGAACAGAGCATTACCTACACCATTATGATGGCGCAGACAGGTGAAGAAACAGCCCTGCGGGATTTGGGTCAGGATTGCATTTGCATTACCGCAAAGGGAAAACCCATTAAGAGCAAAACTCTTGGGCAAAAGGAATATATCCGTGCCATGCGTGACAATACGGTCGTGTTCGGCATTGGTCCTGCCGGTACAGGTAAAACCTATCTTGCTGTGGCAAAAGCTGTCACAGCCTTTCGTAAAAAAGAGGTCAGTCGTATCATTATCACCCGTCCTGCTGTTGAGGCAGGCGAAAAGCTGGGCTTTTTGCCGGGAGACTTGCAGAATAAAGTTGACCCTTACCTGCGTCCGCTTCATGATGCGCTTTTTGAAATGATTGGAATGGAAAGCTATAATAATTATGTAGAAAAAGGCGTTATTGAGGTTGCGCCTCTTGCCTATATGCGTGGCAGAACGTTAGATAATTCATATATCATTTTAGACGAGGCGCAAAACACCACGCCGGAGCAGATGAAAATGTTTTTAACCCGAATTGGATTTGGTTCAAAAGCCATTATCACTGGTGACATCACGCAGATTGACCTGCCGGATGGTAAGAAAAGCGGTCTTAAGGAAGCAATTAAAATTTTATCTGATGTGGAAGATTTGGCTTTCTGTTATTTTACCCATAAGGATGTTGTGCGTCATCCCTTAGTGCAGAAAATTATTCAGGCATATGAGGCTTATGACGCAAAAAGAAATAAGCAGGACAGAGGTGAACACAATGATAAATCTCGTTCTAAATGAAGAGGCTGAAAAGCTGGAGCCGGCTGTTTTAGACACGGTGACACGCTGCGTGGAGCAGACTCTTTTAATGGAAGAGTTTCCCTTTGATGCCGAGGTTTCATTCAGCATTACAGATAATGAGGGCATTCGCAGTTTAAACTCCCGGGAAAGGGGCATAGACAAAGAAACCGATGTTTTGTCTTTTCCTATGCTGGAAGTAGAAGACGGTGTTTTAATTGTGGAGGATGCCGATATTTTAGATGACTGTGTATTTTTGGGAGATATTGTTATCTCCCTTCCAAAAGCAAAAGAGCAGGCGGAGGCTTATGGTCATTCCTTTATGCGTGAGATGGGATTTTTGACCGTTCACTCCATGCTTCATCTTTTAGGTTATGACCACGAATTGGGAGAAGAATTTGAAAAGGAAATGTTTGCAAAACAAGAAGAGGTTTTAGCAAAACTTTCCCTTACCAGATAAATTTGAAGGAGGTATTTGTTATGTCAAACCGTGTTAAAACTATGCTTATGTCGTTTTTTGACTATGGATTGTGTTTGTTTTTAGAGCTTTTGTGCCTGGTTGTGTTTTCTATACTGTTTAAGTATACCTGGGGAAACATTCTTTACAGTGTTATCTTTTGTTTGATTCTGTTTGGTATGTTATATTCCCGAACTCACCGTGCAGCAAAAAATGATATGCTTCACAAGGTGGAGCGGCCTACATACGAGGGGCTGATTATGGTTTTGCCGCTGGCAATCGTAAATTTTGTAGTGGCTCTTGGTTTTGCCCTGATTCAGTCCGGTCTGATACCTGTGGGTGACATTGTGCTTGAGACTGTATACAGTTTCCCTGAAAATGAGCCCCGTGTTGCAATGGATGTTTTACTCATTGAGGTTATCACCCCGATTATCCGCTTGTGGTTTGCAACTTTGATGGGCTTTATGCGTGAGGGAACAAATGCGGTGCTTTTGTTCTTAATGCCGGTTCTTAATCTTGTGGCAGGCTTTTTAGGCTACATTGCCGGGAAAAAGAAATTTTTCTTAAGTGACCATATTTTTGTGGCAAAAGAAAAAGTTAAAGAAAAGTTTAACGAATAGAGGATTTTTAATGAACTTATTCAATTTGTCTGATGTCGGCATGGAATTTGGCGAGCGGACATTGTTTCAAAATGTTTCTTTCACCATTGGAGAAACAGATAAAATTGGTTTAATCGGTGGCAACGGTACCGGTAAAACTACGTTATTTAAAATTCTGCTGAATCAAATGAAAGCAACCTCTGGTGAGGTATTTCAGAATAAGCAAACAGTGATTGGCTACTTAGAGCAGCACACCAATTTAACCTCAGATAAAACCGTTTTAGAAGAAGTTTTAACGGTGTATGACGATGTGCTGGCGATAGAGGAAGAGCTTTCTGACATTGCTCGGAAAATTGAAGAAAAAGAGGGCGACCTTTCTGCTCTTACAGAGCGGCAACACAAGCTGACAGAACGCTTCCGTGAGCGGGATGGTTATACATATAAAAGCCGTGCCCGGTCGTCACTTTTAGGTTTGGGATTTTCAGAAAGTGAACTTTCTGCTCCCTTTTCTCAGCTTTCAGGCGGTCAGCAAACGAGAGTATCTCTTTGCAAATTGTTGCTTTCCGGTGCAAATCTTTTGCTACTGGACGAACCGACAAACCATTTGGATTTGGCGGCGGTTGAGTGGCTGGAAAACTTCTTAAGAGATTACCGCGGGGCGTTTTGCGTCATCTCTCATGACCGATATTTTTTAGATAAAATTTCCAACCGTATCTTTGCCTTAGAATATGGCAGAGTGACGGTGTATGAGGGAAATTATACCCGATATCTTTCCTTAAAAGCAGAACGGGAAAAAACTTTGCAACGGCAGTATGACAACACCCAACAGGAAATTAAACGGCTGGAGGGCATTGTCCGTCAGCAACGGCAATGGAACAGGGAACGAAACATCCGGACGGCGGAGAGCAAGTTAAAGGCAATTGCTCGCTTAGAAGAGGGACTTATAACCCCGGACAGCGAAGCACCAACGATTCACTTTTCACTTAAGGCAAAACCAGGTGGCGGCCAGGATGTGTTGATTTTAGACAGCGTGTCTATGGGCTTTGACCAAAAACATTTGTTTTCTAACGCAAATCTGACGGTGCGAAAGGGCAATAAGCTGTTTTTATTAGGGGCGAACGGTTGCGGAAAAACAACCTTGTTTAAGCTGATTACCGGCGTGCACAAGCCAATAGGCGGCACAGTTACCTTGGGCGCTAACATTGCGGTAGGTTGGTATGACCAGACCCAATCTGACTTGTCGCTTGATAAAACGGTATTTGAAGAAATTGCAGACAGCCATCCCCATTTAACTCAAACGGAAGTGCGTAATGCTTTGGCAGCCTTTCTGTTTCGGGGAGATGATGTGTTTGCACCGATTTCAGAACTCTCCGGTGGAGAAAGAGCGAGAGTTTCTCTTTGCAAGCTGATGCTTTCGGATGTAAACTTTTTGCTGTTAGACGAACCGACAAACCATTTGGACATTGCATCCCGTGAAGCACTGGAGCAGGCACTTTCTGAATATGACGGCACTTGCCTGATTGTGTCCCATGACCGTTATTTCATTAACCGTCTGGCCCATTCTGTGTGTCATATGGAACCTACAGGATTAACCTTATATCACGGCGATTATGATTATTTTCTTGAAAAAAAGGCTGAGAGCGTTAAGGTTAAAACGGAGGAAACGCCCGGTGCCGGCAAAGAAGCGTATCTGCAGAAAAAACAGGCGGCAGCAGAGGCAAGAAAGCGGGAAAATGATTTAAAAAAAGTGGAAGCCGAAATTGAAGCCTGTGAGCAGAAAACTGAGACCTTGCAGGAAGAACTGAACAATGTGGGCTCTGACTTTATGAAAGCCCAGGAGCTTTCGGAAGAGCTTGAAACGCTTAATGAAAAGCTTTTGGAATTATATGAAAAGTGGGAAGAACTTTCTTCATAAAAAAGAGTTGCCAGGTGCAACTCTTTTTTGCTGTGTTGGTGATTGTTAAACGACTTATTGTAGGGTACGATGTCACATCGTCCCGCATAAAAAATATCAGGCGGATGAGGGAATCCGCCCCTACAAAATTTTCTTGCAAAAAATAACAACCTGTGATATACTATACTTGCCAAACATAATTTCATAATTTGCTACTTTGCATATGTTTTTTTGCTTTTAGGCAAAAACGCATAGGCTCTATTTCGCATATGCAAGTAGCTATGTTGAAATTATGTTTGGCGACATGAGGAGTCGTGCGTTTTTCATGCGTCGACTCTAAGCCGGCGCATTTTTTTTATGTAAAAATGCATATGGTTCTTCTGCTGCCGCGCGAATCAAGACAAACAAGGAAAAGGACGGGAAACCGTCC
>JAZSJR010000158.1:0-1624 GCA_045534415.1 Clostridia bacterium | reverse complement strand
GTTGGCCATTAGTATTGTCTTCCTAAGACCGCTTGGCCTCCGACTTCCTTTACACAAGGGAGGCTTTTTTGCAATAACCACATTCTACCACAAAACCCACTTGAGTTGCAAGTGGGTTTTTGTTTACACATATTTACGCATATGGGAAAGGGCAGATTTTTCAAGGCGGGACACCTGTGCCTGAGAAATACCGATTTCGTCTGCCACCTCCATCTGTGTTTTCCCCTGGAAAAACCGCAGATTCAAAATATGCTTTTCTCTTCCCGAAAGGTGCTTCATTGCTTCTGCCACAGCAATATCACGAAGCCAGTTTTCGTCGGTATTTTTTGAATCTCTTACCTGGTCCATAACATAAATCGCCTCACCGCCGTCGTGGTAAACAGGCTCAAACAAACTGACCGGCTCGGTTATGGCATCAAGGGCAAAAACTACATCTTCCTTGGGTAAGTCAAGCTCCTTTGCTATCTCAGCAACTGTCGGCTCTTTGGAATTTTGGTTGATTAATTTTTCCTTGGCGTAAAGCGCCTTATATGCAATATCCTTTAGGGAACGACTGACCCTGATTGAGTTATTATCACGAAGATATCGCCTGATTTCACCGATAATCATGGGAACGGCATAGGTGGAAAACTGCACATTCTGGGAAAGATCAAAGTTGTCGATTGCTTTAATTAACCCAACACACCCTACCTGAAATAAATCATCGGCATTTTCACCACGGTTTGAAAACCGCTGAATTACACTTAACACAAGCCTTAAATTTCCGTGGATAAACACTTCTCTTGCCGACTTGTCGCCCTCTTTTATCTTGATAAAAAGCTCCTCTTTTTCCTTTTTTGATAAAACCGGAAGCTTTGATGTATTAACACCGCAAATTTCTACTTTATTCAAGCGTATTATCCCCTTTTCTCAAAAATATGTACTGTTTTTTTCGGGGAAGTAGTATGTTTTCGCTTCCTTTTATGTTAGTATTTTCATAATTTGGTTGGGATATACCAGGGTTTTTTGTTAATTTTTTAACAAATTGCATAAAAATCAGCAATTACTTTATTTTTCTTACATTTATATATTGATTTTATGCCAAAAAAGTGCTATTATATATTATGTATGGATTTTAATAAATTAATTCTCGGAAAAAGTAAAATTTATAAATCCGAAACAATAGATAAAAGGAGGATATTTTTCATGGCAAGAAAAATGAAAACAATGGATGGTAACACTGCTGCTGCTTATGCTTCTTATGCGTTTACAGACGTTGCTGCTATCTATCCTATTACCCCGTCATCAAACATGGCAGAGGTAACAGACAAATGGGCAACTGCCGGTCAGAAGAACATTTTCGGCAGAACAGTTCAGGTAACTGAAATGCAGTCAGAAGCTGGTGCTGCAGGTACTGTTCACGGATCCCTAGCTGCAGGTGCACTAACAACAACTTACACAGCTTCACAGGGTCTTCTTCTTATGATCCCTAATATGTACAAGATTGCCGGTGAGTTACTACCTTGCGTATTTAACGTATCTGCAAGAGCTCTAGCTTCACACGCACTTTCAATCTTTGGTGACCATCAGGACGTTATGGCTTGCCGTCAGACAGGTTTTGCTATGCTTGCATCAACAAACCCTC
>JAZSJR010000056.1:0-9218 GCA_045534415.1 Clostridia bacterium | reverse complement strand
TAACCCATTTATGGGTAGCTAGTAGTAATTGCATGGCTGGCAGGCCAATAAAAAAAGCACTTGTGCGTAGCCAGTAGTATTAGGGCTATGCCCGAAAATGAAATACCCCCCGTTATACGGGGGTATCATTATTACGTTTGGATTGCGATATGAATATGAGTGTGATATAATGGGTGTAAATGGTACGTTGATTTTATAGCGGATATGCAGAAAAGTTTTGAAAATGAGGTGGTGCAATGGATAAGATTATTACCATAGTATCAGTTATTTTAGTTATTGGGTTTTGGTTTTTAATGATAAAGAAATTGATATGGAGCAAATATACACAGGTTAAAACCGTTCAGGCGGAGGTTATTGATACATACAAGGCGGATAGAGTTTCAAAATATCCGGGGGCGTTTAAGGGAGAGTGCTACGTTGTTGTATTTGCGGCGGAAGATAAAAAGCTATCTTTTACTGTTTCAGAATTTTCATATAGGCATTATAAAGTTAAGGATAAAGGAACGCTGACATACAAAGGCAACAGAATTATAAGTTTTCAGTAATTTTGCCATTTGATTTAATAGGTTATGGATATGATTATATTGTTGGTTTTATATTCTGAAAGAGGCGTATTATGAAAGAGATTTTTCCAAATTATTATGATAGATTTACCTGTATAGCAGGGGATTGTAAGCACAGTTGCTGCATTGGGTGGGAAATTGACATTGATGAGAGCGCGATGGAGCTTTATCGGTCAATGGATACAGAGATGGGGCGAAGAATCAGGGCAAATATCGAGGGAGAGCCGCCCCATTTTATTCTTGGAGCAGGGGACAGGTGTCCCTTTTTAAATGATGAGGGACTTTGTGAGATAATTTGTGCCTGTGGCGAGAACGCACTTTGCGATATTTGTTATTTGCATCCCCGATACAAAAATTTTTATACAAATTTTGAAGAAACAGGGTTAGGGTTTTGCTGTGAAGAGGCGACACGTATTATTCTTTTTGAGCAGGAGCCGTTTTCTGTTAATTTGCCGGAGAACATTTTGTTATCAGAAGAGGAAGAGCTGTTTTTTGCAAAACGGCAGAAAATTCTGAATCTGTTGCAAAACCGTAGCCTTACTATTGCGGAACGTTTTTCTGCCTTGGCAGAGTCTTTTGATTTTTCCTTTAACTTTTCATTGGAACATTTGTGTGATGTTTATCTTGGATTAGAAAGGCTTGATGAGGCGTGGACAGAGCGTGTGGAAACTTTGAGAGGATTTTCTTTTGATGGTGAAATTTTTACAAGCGAAGCACTACAGGTGCCCTTTGAGCAGCTTGCGGTTAATTTTATATTCCGCCATTTGACAGATGCTATGTGGGATGGGGCATATGCTGAAAGAATCCGTTTTGCCCTCGTAAGTTGCTATCTTATAGGGGCGCTCTGGTCACATAGCGGAAAGCAAAACAATGGGTTTTCAATGAATGAAATGGTAGAAATAGTACGGTTATATTCTTCGGAGATTGAGTATTCAGAGGAAAATACAGAAGCTTTAATACATATGGCGTTTTGAAGTTTTTCCGGGTTGACAAAAAAACAGACATATTGTATAATAAATTTATCGAACATTTACACGACTGACGGATTTCGCGAATTGTCGCGGGGGAACTGTAAATGTATAACGCCGACCGTCTGGGCAATTCGCTTTTTATAAAGTTGAATTGCCCTTTTTTATTTGCTTTTGAATGGAGGAACCAACATGAAACACGAGAATTGGAACGGATTTACAGAAGGTATTTGGCAGGATGAAATTAATGTCCGTGATTTTATTCAAAAGAATTATACGGAATATACCGGAGATGATAGCTTTTTGTCAGGTGCTACGGAGCGCACAAAAGGGGTTTTAAAAAAGCTTGAGTCTTTGTTTGCCTTAGAACGCCAGTATGGTGGGGTTTTGGATATTGACACGGCAACGGTATCATCCCTCACCAGTTATTCTCCGGGGTATATTGACAAAGACAATGAAATTATTGTAGGTATGCAAACGAACCGCCCTTTAAAGCGTGGCGTGAATCCCTTTGGGGGCATGCGTATGGCGCGGCAGGCCTGTGAGGCATATGGCTACAAATTAAGCGATAAGATTGAAGAAGAATTTCGTTATCGTACCACCCATAATGATGGTGTTTTTCGTGCGTATACCGATGAGATGCGTCAGGCAAGAAAATGCCACGTGATTACGGGACTGCCTGATGCTTACGGTCGCGGCAGAATTATTGGCGATTATCGCCGTGTGGCACTTTATGGCGTTGACAGATTGATTGCAGAAAAGAAGCAGGATAAGAAAAATCTTGCAAATGACCATTTTGACGGCGCTAATATTCAGCTGGATGAAGAACTGTATAAGCAGATTGAATTTTTAGGCTATTTAAAAGAAATGGCGGCAATGTATGGCTTTGATATTTCGCAGCCTGCAAAGAATGCAAAAGAAGCCATTCAGTGGACATATTTTGCATATCTTGGTGCCATTAAAGAGCAGAATGGTGCGGCTATGTCTTTAGGTCGCGTCAGCACGTTTTTTGACATTTATATTGAGCGTGACATTAAAAACGGCATTTTGACAGAAGAAGGCGCACAGGAGCTGATGGATGACTTTGTTATGAAACTTCGCATGGCACGGCATCTTCGTACACCGGAATATAATGAGCTCTTTGGTGGTGACCCCATGTGGATTACCGAGGCAGTTGGCGGTGTAGGGGAAGACGGCAGAAGCTTAGTCACCAAAAACAGCTTCCGAGTGTTAAATACGCTCTACACTTTGGGTTCATCTCCTGAACCTAATCTGACAATTTTGTGGTCAAAGGCACTGCCTGATGGCTTTAAAAAGTTCTGTGCTAAGGTGTCGGTTGACACAGACTCCATTCAGTATGAAAACGATGATTTGATGCGCCCGATTTACGGCGATGATTATGCCATTGCCTGTTGTGTGTCTGCTATGAAGGTAGGCAAGCAGATGCAGTTCTTTGGGGCACGATGCAATTTGGCAAAGCTTCTTTTAATTGCCATCAACGGTGGTTATGATACCACAAGCGGTATGCATATTGGTCCGCAGATGCCTGTTTTAGCTGGTGACAAGCTTGATTATGACAGCCTGATGGAGCGGCTTGATGTTTATATTCAGTGGCTGAGTCATTTGTATGTTAATACGATGAACATCATTCACTATATGCACGATAAATATGCCTATGAAAAGACACAGATGGCGCTCCATGATACAGAGGTTGAGCGTTTTATGGCCTTTGGTATTGCCGGGCTTTCTGTTGTGGCGGATTCTCTTAGTGCGGTTAAATATGCCAATGTGAAACCGATTAAAGATGAAAATGGTTTTATTACGGCGTTTGATACTGTGGGTGATTTCCCCAAATACGGCAACGATGATGACAGGGTTGATTTAATTGCCAAGGAAATGGCACACAAAATGATTTGTGAGCTGCGCAAGACGAAAACTTATCGAAATGCCATTCATACCCTTTCGGTTCTGACAATTACCTCTAACGTTATGTATGGTAAGAACACAGGGGCGACGCCGGATGGCAGAGGAGATGGCGAGCCTTTTGCCCCTGGTGCAAACCCCATGCACAATCGTGAGGAAAACGGCGCTTTGGCGTCACTGAACTCGGTTGCTAAAATCAGTTACGATGATTGCCGTGATGGTGTTTCAAACACATTCTCCATCACGCCGGAGGCTCTTGGCAGAACTGTCGAGGAGCGCATTAACAATCTGGTTACCATTTTAGATGGTTACTTTGGCAAGATGGCGCATCACATCAATGTGAATGTTTTAAATAGAGAAACCCTGATGAAAGCCTATGAAAATCCGGAAGCGTATCCGAATCTGACCATTCGCGTTTCGGGGTATGCGGTGAACTTTAACAAGCTCTCCCGTGAGCAACAGCGCGAAGTCATCAGCCGTACCTTCCATGAGGCAATATGAGCAGGGGATTGGTGGGCAGGGTCCACTCTATTCAAACCATGGGGACCTTAGATGGCCCCGGGGTGCGCTTTGTGGTTTTTATGCAGGGGTGTCATCTCAGGTGTAAGTGCTGTCATAATCCTGATACGTGGGAGATGGATAGCGGCACAGAATATACAGCAGAGCAGCTTGTGGAGAAAGCATGTCGCTATAGGACATATTTTGGCACAGAGGGTGGCGTGACGGTTTCCGGCGGTGAACCCCTTTTGCAGGCAGAGTTTGTCTATGAATTTTTCAGACTTTGCCATGAGGTGGGACTTCATACCTGCCTTGATACATCGGGGAGTGTGATGAACGAGAGCGTTTTGCAGCTTTTTTCTGTGACGGACAGGGTGCTTTTGGATATTAAGTATACAGATGATGCTCTGTATTTGGAACATGTGGGTTGCTCTATGGTTGCTCCTATAGAATTTTTGGCAGAGCTTGAGGCAAGGCAGATTCCCACCACCTTGCGGCAGGTGATTATTCCCGGCATCAATGACGGGGAAGAAAATGTGATTCAGCTTAAGTGTGTTGCGGACATATATGCTTGTGTGGATAAGGTTGAGCTTTTGCCTTTTAGGAAAATCTGCCAGACAAAGTATGATGCCATGGGGATTCCTTTTCCCTTTGGGCATATTCCGGAGCCGGGTAAAACGCTAATGGAAAAATTGGAAGTAATTATAAAATGAAATGTAAGGGGAATGGTAATGAGTCAGCAGGATATTGTGATTACAGAATCAAATGCACCGGGTTTTGTGGATGTGGATGGGTTTGAATCCTGGCGTGTTGCCATTATTAACAGTAGTGAGGCTCTATAAGAAGAAAATCGACACGATATGCAGCGTCATTTGGAAACAGACGAAGTATTTGTGCCGATTATGGGTGAATCTGTGCTTTTAATTGGTGAAGAAAGAAAACGTTATGAGCTTGAAATCGGCAAGGTGTATAACGTGAAGCTGGGCAAATGGCACGTGGTTTGCATGAAAGATGGCGCTAAGCTTTTGTGCATTGAGCAGGCCGGAACAGGTATGGAAAACAGTGAGGTTGTTCCTTTTAAATAATATTTTGAGAGACTAGGTTGAGGAGTATTATCTAATGGCAAGAACTGTAGATATGACGGTGGGGAATCCGGCAAAGCTGATTATGAAGTTTGCCGTTCCACTAATTATTACGAATCTAGGCCAGCATTTTTATATGATGGTGGACGCCGCCATTGTAGGTAGGGGCGTGGGCGTTCACGCGTTGGCAGCTGTTGGCTCTGCAGATTGGACCTATTGGCTGATTTTGTGGACAGCACTAGCACTGGCGCAGGGCTTTTCCATTGTTGTTTCCCGGTACTTTGGGGAACGGAATTATGACGAAATGAATAAAACCATTGCCACATCTACAATTTTGTGTGTGGTGATAGGTAGCCTTTTAACCTTGATTGGCATTTTGTGTGCAAGACCTGTTTTAGAGCTTTTGGACACCCCGAAAGAGATTATTGGTGATGCAACGGTATATCTTGTGACAATGATTGCGGGTACTTTGGTTGTGACGGCCTATAACATGGCGTCTTCCATTTTGCGTGCATTTGGCGATGGAAAGTCGCCCCTGATTGGCATGGGGATAGCAGCTGTTTTAAACATCGGTCTTGACCTGTTATTTGTTATGGTGTTTCATTGGGGCGTGTTTGGTGCTGCTTTTGCATCGGTTTTAGCCCAGGGGGTTGCGTTTTTATATTGTCTGTGGCAGATAACCAAGGTATCTTATGTCCGTTTGAATAAGTCTATGTGGGGTCTTGATTTTAAACGGATCGGTTCGCTTTTGAAATTTGGCTTGCCCCTTTCAACACAATTTATGGTGATTGCGTTATCCGGCATTATTCTGCAGTCAACCATCAATTTGCAAGGAAGCTATTTTGTGGCAGGTTATACTGCGCTCAATAAAATGTATGGCTTTTTAGAAAGTAGTGCTATCTCCTTGGGAACAGCCTTTTCTACATATTTTGCACAGAATTACGGTGCGGGGAACTATAAGCGGGTGCTTCGCGGCGTGAAAACCGGTATTTATCTTACCATAGGTTTATCGTTAATCGTAATGGCGGTTATGCTATTAGGCGGCAAAACACTTTTGAGCATGTTTGTAGATGTTTCCAAAGGGGGCGGCATGGAAGCTTTGGCGGTTGCTTGGAAATATCTTAAATACATGAGTTATTGCCTTGTGATTTTGTATGTTATCTATGTCTATCGGAATGTGCTACCGGCTATGGGTGTTTCTATCTGGTCTATGGTTGGTGGTGTGGTAGAAGGTGTTATACGGGTTGGCATGGGTAAATTTTTGGTGCCCTTGTGGGGAACCGAGGTGTTTTATTACATTGAGCCATTTGCCTGGCTTGGGGCGTTTGCACTGGTGATTATTCCTTATTATTGCATTAGAAAGAAATATCTGATGAAAGATGAAGAAGCTGTAGCGAAGGTGTAACTTCGCTACAGCTTCTTTTTTTTAGTTTATAACAATGAAACCAATCTGACAGCAGTTGTTAAAAGAAAGCAAAGGGTGATGCCGCACACCGTGGGGAGGAGGAAAGCCACAAGGGTCCAGCCCAGACTTTTTGTTTCTTTTTTTATGCTGATTAAGGTGGTGGAACAAGGCCAGTGCATCAATGAGAAAATGATGGTGCAGGCGGCAGTGAGAGGTGTCCAGCCATTATCGACAAGCAATGTTTTGAGTGCTGCCAGATTTTCAAATTCAATTAAGCTGCCCTGGGACATATAAGCCATAATGGCGATGGGCATAACAATTTCGTTTGCAGGAAACCCCAAAATAAATGCCATTAGTAAAACGCCGTCAAGACCAATGAATTTTGCTATGGGGTCTAAGGCACCAGATGCGTGAGAGAGCAGGGTGGTACCGCCTACGGATAGGTTTGCCATACCATAGATAACAAGCCCTGCCGGTCCGGCAACTGTGGCAGCGCGGCCTAAAACAAACAGGGTTCTGTCAAGCACAGAACGAATTAGCACCTTGCCAATTTGGGGACGGCGGTAGGGTGGTAATTCTAAGGTGTAGGAAGAGGGCATACCCTTTAGGAGTGTTTTTGACAGTAGCCGGGATGTGGCAAAGGTCATAATGATACCGAGAGTGATGGTAGCTGTCAGCAACATGGCAGCATAGACGGAGGAGATGATTCCGCTACTGGTGCCAATGAAAAACATTGTAATGACAGAAATGATTGTGGGAAACCGACCGTTGCAGGGAACGAAGCTATTGGTCAAAATGGCGATAAAACGTTCCCGGGGTGAGTCTATAATCCGCGCACCAATAACCCCGACGGCGTTACAGCCAAACCCCATACACATGGTAAGGGCTTGCTTTCCGCAGGCACAGCATTTTTTGAGTGGGTGGTCAAGATTAAAAGCCACCCGTGGCAGGTAACCTGCATCTTCTAAAAGTGTGAAAAGCGGAAAGAAAATTGCCATTGGCGGCAGCATAACTGATACAACCCAGGCAAGCACCCGATAGATTCCTAAAACCAAAGCATTTTGCATCCATAGCGGCAGGTGAATCAATTGGCATAGTGCATGCAAAGGTTCTTCCAGCGAAAAGAGAAAGGAAGACAACCATTGGGAGGGATAGTTAGCACCGGAAATGGTGAGCCACAAGGTAATGAGCAGAAGCAGGAGCATCATGGGGATGCCGGTGATTTTTCCTGTCAGAAATTTGTCGGCGCGTATTTGACGATGGTTATAGTCGCTTTGTTCTGAGAGAGACTCCCGGGTGATGCGGTCTGCGGTTTGAAAAAGGTCAAAAACTAATGCATCCCGCAGGGCGTTAGCATCATATCCTTTTTGGGCAAGGGTGGCTTTGGCGTCAGCAAGAGATTTTTCCAGGGGAGAATTTTTGGTTATGCTTCTGCCCAAAAAATTCTCGATATCCTCTAAAAAGTCTGTGTCACCATCAAGCAAACGGATTGACAAAAAACGAGATGGGAGTTTGTCTGTTACTGCGATGATGTCAGATTCAATTTTGGCAATGGCTTCTTCAATTTCGGGACGGTAGAAAAACTGTAATGGGTTAGGGTGCTTTTTTAAAACCTCACCGATAGCGGCAGTGAGTTCTTTTAATCCCTTGCCCTGCCTTGCACTGGTGGGAATGACTGGAATGCCTAAAGCAGAAGAAAGCTTTTGGCAGTTTACCTTGATGTGTTTGCGATTTGCTTCGTCTATCAAATTGACGCAGAGAACTACGCGGCTTGTGACTTCTAGAGTCTGCAGTACAAAGTTCAAATTTCGTTTTAGGCAGGTTGCATCGCAAACAATGATGGTGGCATCGCAGCCGGAAAAACAGATATAGTTCCGTGCAATTTTCTCCTCGGCTGAGTGGGCAATGAGTGAATATGTACCGGGAATATCCACAAGGGTGCAGGGCTTTTTGTTCACCATAAAAGTCCCATATGCATTTCCGACGGTTTTTCCGGTCCAGTTGCCGGTGTGTTGGTGCATTCCGGTCAATGCATTAAAAACTGTACTTTTCCCCACGTTGGGATTACCGGCAAGGGCAATGACCGTTTGGCTTTTTGCTATGGTATTTGTATCGGTTGATGCGGCGTGTATGCCGCTTGAGTGATTCGTTAATCCCATATGCATTCCTCCTGTGATTGGTGACAGACGATTTCAATCTGCGAGGCTTCTTCAAAGCGCAGTGCAATGACGGTGCCAAGAACGGCATATGCCTTTGGGTCACCGGCGGGGCTTTGATACAGACAGGTGACTTCTGCGCCACGGGTAAAGCCCATATCAAGGAGACGACGTCTGATAGAATCTGGTGTGTTTAATTGACTTATATAGGCAGTTGCCCCAGGGGGCAGGCTGTGTAAATTCATAAAGAAGACCTCGCAAAAAGTTCTGCTGTTACAGTATATGTGCGGCATACAAAATGGGTGAGAGTTTTTATGTTCTTGGGGGCTTGAAATTATCAATTGTAGTTTGAAAAAGCAATTGGCTTGGTTTGGAATGCATGGTAGTAGCAAAGATGGACGGGAAGCTGTTTATCTTTATCGTTTGATTGTTGTTTGCGAATAATTTAAAGTGAAATTGGTGGAGCAAAAGGGTCCATCAATTTTTTTGTATAACGAAAACCACGCGATAGTCGCGTGGTTCAAAAAAGGGTTAACCGATGACTAGAAATAAACCTAAAAAGACATTAATAAGTTTAGTTGTATAGAAAAGTTGCAAATTTAGCAAATTTATTTTGTGAGAGA
>JAZSJR010000114.1:0-3011 GCA_045534415.1 Clostridia bacterium | reverse complement strand
AGTGTCAAGTTTCATCTGGACTTGATTCCTCCTATGTTTTAGTAATGGCGGTTGGCAGACCACCATTACTATAATCATAGGAGGATATTTTTTCTAGGCATAGCTAAAGCTTTTTGGAACCACCGGATCTGCCGGGGGTTTTCTTTGTACAAAACAGGAGTGGCGCCGCTGACGCTGCGCCACTCCGCTTGAATTAAATATTTCCTACATAGGGGTGTTTTTGTACTGTCCGCACAAACTGGGGCAGTTCATTTAGGCTTGTGGGTGCATTTTTTTAACCACTAAAATAGGTTTTATGATTTTGGGGCTTCTTGCCTTTTCTGCTGAGAAGTTCCGTTACCGTGACGAATTCATAGTCACCATCCTGCATTTCTTTCAGGGCTTTCATGGATCCTTTGACAGTAGATTTATGTATGTCGTGTAAAAGGACGATGGAACCATCTTTGGAATAATTTTTAATAACTTTGCTCGTACGGCTGCTGTCCCGATACTTCCAGTCCAGCGTATCTACAGACCACATAATGTGCGGAAGATCGATCTGGTTCAGAACACGGTCGCTTCTGCCTCCGCCGGGCGTTCTCCATAAAGTAAATTCAGCCCCGGAAATCTTTTTGAGAATCTTAGCACTTTTTTCGAAGTCACTGATGATCTTGATGTTAGACAGCTTGGTTTGAATATCGTGCTTCCAGGAATGGTAGCCAATCTCGTGTCCGTCAGCCGCCATTTGTTTCACGGTATTTTTGTAAGTATTCAGCCGATTAGCAACTAGGAAAAATGTAACACGAATATCATTTTCTCTGAGGAATGTCAGCAGTTCTGCTGTATATGGACCAGGACCGTCATCAAAGGTGATGGCAACCTGTTTAACATTACACACTTTCACTTGACAGCTGGCCACAAACCCTGTTTCAACACCCCGGGCTGTAATGGTAACCGTTCCATTTTTTACACCGGTGACGATACCTTTGGAATTTACTTTTGCGATTTTAGGATTGCTGCTGGTCCAAATGATCTCATCTTTGGTGCCTGCTGGCAGGATTTCCAATTCTACGGTTTTCTTCGCTTTGGGCTTAACTTTGTATAAGGTTCGGTCAAACTCTGCTTTGGCAACAGCAAAGGTGATGATGTCTGTTTTTACCTTCTTGCCGTAAGCGTCGGTAACCAGACAGTAAGCCTGTGTTCCAATCTTTTCAGATGTTAACTTTAATGAATAGCTTTTTCCGGTTACAGAAGATTTCTTAAATGCTGTTGCATCCGGACTCTTTACATACCAGCGGTATGTCAGACCCTCACCACTTGCTTTTACGGTCGCTTTTCCGGAGCTGCCAAGCTTTGCGTAAACATCACAGGGTTGTGTGGTGATTTTCAGTGGTTTGGGAATTTTTAAGGTGACAGTAGCTGTTTTTACCTTATTGCCGTAGGTGTCGGTAATGATGCAATAAACTTTTCGACCGGATATTTTGCTGGTCATCTTAGCACTGTAGGTTTTACTTGTTGCGGAAGATTTTTTGAAATTTGCACTGCCGGGATTTGCGTAATACCATTGGTATTTTAGTCCATCACCCGTGGCTTTGACAGTGGTTTTTACCGTGCTTCCGTCGGCAGCAGCGGCATTTGTCGGTTGCTTTTCAATTTTTAGCGGGGTGATATATTTCAGGGTAATAATGTTGGATTTGATACGATTGCCGTAAGCATCGTAAACAATGCAGTATACTTTGCGGCCGGATTCTTTTTTCGTTGCTGTCCACTGGAAAACATTCTTTTTTTCAGTTGTTTTATGAAAACCACTTTCACCGGGATCTTTAATATACCAGCGATATTTCAAGCCATCACCTTGCGCGGTGATCTTAATTTTAACAGTATCGCCTGCTGTACCGGATGTATTCTTGGGCTGTTTTTGTATCTTTAGTGGCACTGGGGTGGATACGTTAACAGTTTTGCTTGTTAAAGAATTACCGTATGCGTCTGTAATGACACAATAAAGTTCACGTCCGGAGTTTCCTTTTTTCAGTACAAAGGAATAGACATTTTTCTTAATAGAAGATACTTTGAATTCCTTGTCGCCAGGATTACGAATATACCATCTGTATGTTAAGCCGTCGCCTGTGGCTTCGACAGTTGTAAGCATTCGCTCGCCCAACTGACCACGGCCGTTTACCGGCTGCTTTGTGATTTTAAGAGGGGTTTTTTCTGCTGCAAATGCCAGGGAAGGCACAAGAATTATCAACAAAAGCAAACACATTATTGCAGAAAACAGTCTGTTTTTCATGAAATCACTCCTTTTATTGATTTAGTATAGCACAAGAAGTAACACGATACAAGAAAAAACGACAGGTTTTGCAAAATTTTTTGTCGCTGTGAACTTTCTCGTTTTAAATCATCTCACAAGAAAAATCCCCACCCAAATGGGTGAGGATTTTTGGCGGAGTGAGAGGGATTTATTACATTTTTCCTAGCGGAAAAATAAAGGATCGCCTCCGTCAAACCGTCGGCGGCAACGCTCACTCGCGTTGCATTTAATTTTTCAAATCCCCCTCATAGCATAAAAAGACCTATCCAAAAGGATAGGTCTTTTTATGGCGGAGTGAGAGGGATTTGAACCCTCGCGCGGCTTTTGACCGCCTACTCCCTTAGCAGGGGAGCCCCTTCGGCCTCTTGGGTATCACTCCGAATAAAAGATTATTTACTTGCCAAAGTATTCTAGCATAGTCAATATGATTTGTTAAGTAGAAATAACACTTGTTTCAAAATGCAATTGCACCGGTAATCTGAAAATAAACACAAAATTATGAAACGCCCAGAAATAAGACACAGGGCATTTGTGGTGGTTGTGTCAAGGGACAAAAAAGCAGTCATCCATATGGAAGACTGCTTTTTGGCGGAGAGTGTGAAATTCGAACTCACGGTACCTTGCGGTATCACTAGTTTTCAAGACTAGCTCCTTAAACCACTCGGACAACTCTCCGTGCAGGGGTAATGATAGCATTTACTGGGGGAAAAGTCAAGACTTA
>JAZSJR010000112.1:0-12836 GCA_045534415.1 Clostridia bacterium | reverse complement strand
ATGCCTCTTTCTTCCATCTGGTCAACAATTCTTGCTGCACGTGAGAAGCCGATTTTCAGGCGTCTCTGCAGATAAGAAGCTGAAATTTTTCCGGTATCCACGGCAATCTCAATAGCACGTGGCAGTAGTTCATCGCTATCGCCAGGGTCATCATCATTGCCGGAAATGTTCACGGTTTTACCGTTTTCAATTTTTTCTAAAACATCTTCATCATAGCGAACTGTATGACCGCTTTTGATAAAGTCAACAACTCTTTCTCTTTCTTTATCTGAAATGAAAGCACCCTGAAGTCTTGTGGGTTTAGCAGAACCAACAGGTGAGAACAACATATCACCACGACCCAAAAGTTTATCCGCGCCAGAAGCATCTAAAATGGTACGGCTGTCAATTTGTGATGACACGGCAAAGGCAATTCTTGAAGGAATGTTTGCCTTAATCAAACCAGTGATAACGTCAACAGAAGGACGCTGAGTTGCCACCACCAGATGCATACCGGCAGCACGTGCCATTTGCGCTAATCGGCAGATAGAATCTTCTACCTCACCCGGGGCAACCATCATAAGGTCTGCAAGCTCGTCAATAATAATCACAATATACGGCATTGTGTTTTCACCGCCGTTTTCTGTAATCATTTCGTTATAGCCCTTAATGTCACGCACGTTGCTTTCGGCAAACATAGCATAGCGGCGGGTCATCTCCTGCACTGCCCAGTAAAGAGCGCCAGAAGCACGGCGGGGGTCTGTCACCACAGGAATCATCAGATGAGGTATGCCGTTATATACGTTAAGTTCAACCACTTTCGGGTCAACCATCAAAAGCTTAACCTCATTGGGGTCGGCTTTATAAATAATGCTGGTAATTAAGGTGTTAATGCAAACACTCTTACCGGAACCAGTAGTACCGGCAATTAAAAGGTGGGGCATTTTTCCAAGGTCAACAACCACATTTTTACCGGCAATATCTTTACCCAAAGCAAAGGCAAGCTTTGAGGGGAACTCTTTAAATTCTTCTGAATCCAAAACCTCACGGATGCTGACCGCCGAAACGGTTTTATTGGGAATTTCAATACCGATCGCCTCTTTGTTGGGGATGGCTTCAATGCGGACGCCGGTTGTGGCAAGGCGCAGGGAAAGGTCATCAGATAAGCCCACAATTTTGCTTACTTTAACACCCTCACCAGGCTTTAATTCGTAGCGGGTAACCGTAGGACCCTTGCTCACATTTAAAAGCTTTGCCTCAACGTTAAAGCTTTTTAAGGTAGAAATCAGCTTGGTTGCCGTGTCTTTTAACTCCGCACGGGAATCGGCACTGTCAAAATCAACAGATGCACGGTCAAGCAAGGTGATGTCAGGATAGGTATAGGGAATGCGCTCAAATGCCTCATCAAGCTCCTGAACAATTTCATCCGTTTCTTCCTGAGAAAGAGATTCAGCCTTGGTTTGAAGCTGGGTTTTCGGTGCGTCATCTTCCTCAGTAACTTCGTTTGACGCAACCTCTACCGGCTCTGATTTAAACTCTTCCGGCACAACCTGGTCAAGTATTGCATCCAGTTCCTGAAAATCATATCCTAAAGCATCACCATCAATGGGAATATCGCGGATAGATTCCGGAATATAGCTAATATCATCATAAGGCTTCGGAATTACCAGAGGAGCTTCCTGCTCGCCCATAGAGAATGTAATCTCATCGTCACTGAAATTGGCTATCCCACGGTTTTTGGGTTCTTTTTCCCTTTCGGCAGTTTCTCTTGCAGCCGCTTTTTCAGCCTTTTCTCGTGCTTCTGCCGCCGCCTGACGCTGAACAGCCTTTACATCTACAAATAAACGAACCAAAACTCGCAAAACAGCCTTTAGAGGTGACCATTTGGTTAAAATCATAATTAAAATAATCAGCGCAGTAAATAGAACAATGCCTGCCGCAACAGGACCTGCCGTTGCCGCAAACACATCACAAAGAAAACCGCCAAAAATACCGCCGCCCCAGCCGATTTTGCCCCATTCCCAATAGGTAGCAAAATTCTTAAGAGGATTCACACCGGCATCACCGGAAAACAACTGAAACAAAGCAGAGAGCACCAAAAGAATCAGTGCCATTTGCGTATATTTATTTTTATGCTCATAATACCCTTTACCAATGGCACGGTGAATACCAAACGCCAATGCTAAAAGAGGCAATAGATATGCAGGAAGACCCAAAAGTCCCAAGCACAGATTTTTAATCAGGTTGCTAATAACACGATCCCCCGGAATGTAAAGGAACACGCCTAAAAGCAGTGCTGCCACAATGATAAGAAGCGACATAATTTCGCTTTTCATAGAGGGTGGCTGTGTCACCTTTTGCTGCTTCCCCTTTTTTGTTTTTGCAGATGTTTTCTTTTTCTTCTCTGCCATTGTATATCAAGTCTCCTTTTTCTTCAGTAACCTTATTTGACAAAACTATTTTTATTGTATCACAAATCAGTCCACTTTTCCAGCGTTTTTTTCACAAACCTACAAGTTCTTTCTTATTTCTTTGAAAAAATTCTGCAAAAGAGATGAACACTCTCTTTCCATAATGCCGCCATAAACCTCAACGCCGCTGCCTGAGAGAACATCGTGCTTGCCGCCGCAGGCACCTGCCATGCCATCATATGCACCAAAATAGACCCTGTCAGGTCTTGTCAGCAGCATAGCCCCGGCACACATGGCACAAGGCTCTAAGGTGACATATAAAGAGCAGCCGAAAAGCCGTCTCTTCCCCAGTTTTTGTAATGCATCCTCAATCACAAGGCATTCTGCGTGAGCTAAAAGATTATCCCTTTCTATGGTCAAATTGTGACCACGGCTGATAATTTCTCCCTCACAAACAATGACAGCACCAACGGGAATCTCCCCCACTTTTGCCGCTTTTTCTGCCTCTTTTATGGCCTCAATCATAAACTGATTATTCATTCTAATTCATTCCCTTTAAATTCTCTTCAGTTTAATTGCTGCGTCATACATT
Source organism: Clostridia bacterium (assembly GCA_045534415.1). Classification (GTDB taxonomy): domain Bacteria; phylum Bacillota; class Clostridia; order UBA1381; family UBA9506; genus UMGS755. The sequence continues at coordinate 9,854 of JAZSJR010000112.1, read as the reverse complement.
AAAATTGCCGCTGCTGCCGCAACATTCAGTGATTCCGCGCTGCCTGCCATAGGAATTTTAACCACATTGTCTGCATGGGCAATCAGTTCATCCGCCACACCGGATGCCTCGTTTCCCATAACAATAACGACTTTCTCTGAAAGCTGTAACTCCACAGGTGTTACCGCCCTATCTGTCAGGGCAGAAACCGCCAACTGAAAACCAGACTTCTTCCAAGCTTCAAGTTCTTCATATGTAACACCATTATACAGTGCAACATGGAACAATGACCCCATTGTCGAGCGCACAAGTTTAGGATTATAGGGGTCAACACAATCAGGTGACAGCACAACGCCGTCAAAACCCATAGCATCTGCCGTTCTGATAATTGTGCCTAAATTACCCGGGTCGCGCACACGGTCACAATACACAAAAAGACCATCTTTGGGCGCTTCCGGCAGTTTGGCAAATCGACAGGTACACAAAATGCCTTGCGGGGTTTTTGTATCCGCCATTTTGGAAAAAACATGCCCTGGCACACGAGTCAATGTCCGGCCCTCAAGTTTTTGTTGCAGTTCCTCATTCAGAGTAAAATCCTCAGAAAACACCACATCACAAACCTCATAAGAGGAAGAAAGCGCCCACAAAACCGAAAGGGCACCCTCAACCAAAAATTCGCCGTAACGTTCTCTATACTTCTTTTCCTTTAAGCTAGCTATTTTTTTAACCAGCTTATGGTCTTGACTGGTAATTGTCTGTATCATCATAACCTCCGATTATTGTTCCATCAGCCTAGCAAAACATCTGAAATGAGCATCACGCAAAAGCCCACCAAAAGGGCATAGGTTGCCCCTCTCTCTGAGCCATGAGCATGGGTTTCAGGAATCATTTCATCGCTGATAACATAAAGCATTGTCCCACCGGCAAAGGCAAGTGCAAAAGGCAGAATCGCCTGAGATACGCTCACGGCGAAATAGCCAATTAAAGTGCCGACCACCTCAACAAGACCGGTCAATGCCGCACAAGCAAAGGTGCGCCTTGGGGTGATACCTGCAGCAAGCATAGGACCTATAATGACCATACCCTCAGGGATATTCTGCAGAGCAATACCCCCGGCAATGAGTAACGCCTGAGAGGGGTCATCTGACCCGAAGCCTACGCCGGCAGCAATACCCTCCGGCAGATTGTGAATGGCAATTGCCATAACAAACAAAAGCACTTTGCTAAGGTCAGCATTATTATGAGCCTCTATATCCGGCCCCACCATTTTATGAAGATGTGGTACCAGTTTATCAATAAAATTCAGGCAGAGGGCACCTGCAAAGATGCCACCCACCGTCATTAAAATGCCAAACTTGCCGCCACTTTCAACGGATGGAACAATAAGCCCCAGCACTGCAGCCGAAAGCATAACGCCCGCCGCAAAGGACAGAACAATGTCAGAAAACTTATGCGAAATTTCTTTAAACAAAAAGCCGACTAACGCTCCAAAAACTGTTGCGCCGCCTACACCTACGGCTGTCAGCAGTACCATTTCCATAAAAATGCCTTCCTTCTTAGAGATTCAAAGTTTCTCCTGGTTTAATGCTGCAGGTCACGCCATCAACATCAAACCAGATGGTAAATAAGGTGGGGTTATACACCTGCTTGCCATTTGCGCTATAAACCAGTCTGTGATACGCCTCGGCGTATTCATAAATCTCCATGTTGGTGGCATACCAGATGTCTTCGTGACCGGCAAGCTTTTCGCAAATTTTATCCAGCCACTCCCAACCATTATTCTCGTCAAACTCATAGCTGTGACCCCACATATAGAAAAGCCGGGGATACCGACAAGCGCGGTAACTGTCCGGAGAAATATCCAAACCCAAAAACTTATCAATCCATTCTAAAATTTCAGGATTGGCGTGCCGTGTGGTCGGCTCCCAACAGTGCCAATCCTCCGGCATTAAGAAAGAGTCATTGTTCTTACCTACCGTTCGGCTATATACAATGTCTAAACTTTGGAGATATTGCTTGATGGTTTCATAGTTTGCCCCGTTAGAATAAACTCTGATGCCCAAGTCAGGATACGCCATGCCCCGAATGATTCTTCCATACTTTTTCTCCAGTTCCATCCGACAGGTCAGCACATCCCAGATGCCCTCTACGGGGCGCACAAGTCCCTCGGCTCTGTGGCAATAACCATGAACTGCCACCTCGTGACCACGGTCTAAAATATATGTAAAAACATCTTCTGTTTTTAACCCTCTGCCGTTTTTATATACCTCACCGTTTAAATTAAAGGTACATTTTAAACCCAAAGGCGAAATAACATCAGAAAAGCGAATATCCTGAGTGCAGCCATCATCATAGCTTAAGGTAACCGCTTTAGCCCGACCGCCGGGAAAACGCATGAAGACATAACGCGTCATGAAAACACTTCCTTATAAAGAGCGATATTTATATTGTAACACAGCAGGGAATTTTTTTCAACTAAATCCACATTTTTATTGATTTCCTTTTTCGTATATGTTATAACTAATTACAGGAGGCGAAATGTATGAAAAAAAACATTTGGGAAAATGTATATTATAGACTCAAAGACCCGGTAGAAATTAAACTGGCGATTTTGTTTGTTATTTTTTATGCTGATATTCCTGTCAGTGATGTAGAGCTGAAGCACTGCATGCTGGAGGGCACAAGTGTTGACTTTTTGGAACTGTGTGACATTATCGAACAGCTTTTAAACGAAAACCATATGAAAACCGCTTGGCGGGATGAAACCGACAAATATGTTCTCACCCCCTCCGGCGAAGATATGATTTCTATGTTTGAAAATAAGCTATTACCCAGTGTGAAAGCAAGCATAAAAAATTCTGTTGACCAATATTATAAAAACGAAACCGCACGAAAAGCCATCCGCTGTGATGTAATTCCCTTAACCGACCAGATGTTTCAGGTTGAGCTTGAGTTAAAAGAGGGCAAAACCTCTCTTTTGACCCTATCTATTTTAGCTGGGAATAAAAACAAAGCTCTCACCATGTGCCGTGCTTTCCGTCACGACCCCTATGCTTTTTACGAAAAGTTCAGTGCAATGCTTTCTGACTATAACGAAGACGAGGAATAGGGAGGAATTTCCATGTATGATGTAATCATTGCAGGAGGCGGCCCCGCTGGTCTTAATGCCGCTTTATATGCCGCTCGCAGTGGACTTTCCTGCCTTGTTTTTGAAAAAATGTTTGCAGGGGGGCAAATGGCAACCACCTCTCTTTTGGAAAATTATATTGGTTTTCCGGAGGGTGTAGACGCAGTAACCCTTGCCATGCAAATGGAACAGCAGGCAAAAAATGCAGGTGCCGAAATCCGCTATGATGAAATTCTCGCAATGGATTTACAGGGCGAAATTAAGAAAATAACCACAAAAAAAGAAACTTTTGAAGCAAAAGTCGTGATTCTTGCTATGGGTGCATCCCCCCGAAAGTTAGGGGTAAAAGGGGAAGACCAGTTCCGTGCCCGGGGTGTTTCCTACTGTGCCACCTGTGATGGTGTACTCTACAAGGGTAAAACTGTTGCTGTAATCGGTGGCGGTGACACCGCTTTAGAGGATGCATTATTTCTCTCTAAATATTGTGAAAAGGTTTATCTCATTCATCGCCGTGATGCTTTTCGCGGCACACATAAACTGGTTGAAAAAACAAAAATGACAGACAATGTCGAGCTTGTTATGAGCAGCGTTGTCACAGAAATTATGGGTGAAAACCGTGTTTCCGGTCTGACGGTTGAAAGCCGGATAGACGGTTCTGCCCGCCATTTTGAAGCAGACGGTGTTTTTGTTGCGGTGGGCACCATCCCCAACACAGGCCTGGTAAAAGACCAGCTTCCCTTAAATGACGGCGGATACGTTGAAACAGACGAAGCTATGCAGACCGCCATCCCCGGCGTATTTGCTGCCGGCGACTTGCGGGAGAAATTGCTCCGTCAGGTCATCACCGCAGCATCTGATGGAGCCGTTGCCTCTTTTGCTGCCTTGCGGTATTTAAGTGAGCATTAAGGCTCATCCACCCGGCAGATGTCCGCACCCAAGTTACGCAGTTTTTCTGCCATATGTGTATAACCCCTGTCAATGTGATAAATATCTGAAATTTCCGTGTCGCCACGAGCAGCAAGCCCTGCAATGACCAAGGCGGCACCGGCACGTAAATCAGTCGCCCTGACCTTTGCTCCGGTCAGGGCTTTTTTTCCCTCTATGACAGCACTTCTCCCTGCCACTTTAATGCTTGCGCCCATCCTCGCAAGCTCTGATGCATGCATAAACCGGTTTTCAAAAATCGTTTCTGTCACAATCCCTGTTCCCTCTGACAGAGTTAAAAGAGCTGTCATTTGCGCCTGCATATCTGTGGGAAAACCGGGAAAGGGCAAGGTTTTAACATCCACAGAATGAATGTGACCACTACCAAGCACCCTGATGTAACGCTCCCCTGATTCTATCAAAATTCCCATTTCAGAGAGTTTGGCGGTTAAGGGTTTGACATATGCCGGCAAAATATTATTAACAGTCACATTGCCCCCTGTTGCCGCCGCTGCCACCAGATACGTACCTGCCTCAATGCGGTCAGAAATCACATCATAGGATACAGGCACAAGAGAAGAAACGCCCTCAATTTTAACGGTGTCTGTTCCGGCACCACAAATGTCGGCTCCCATGGCGCATAAAAATTTTGCCAAATCAACAATTTCAGGCTCCACCGCTGCATTTTCAATCACCGTTGTGCCCTCTGCCAAAACAGCGGCACTCATAATGTTTTCCGTGGCACCAACACTGGGGAAATCTAAATATATTTTTGCGCCTTTTAATTTTTGTGTTTTTGCCACCACGCAGCCTCTGTGATTTTCAATCTCTGCCCCCATAGCCGAAAATCCTTTTAGATGCAGGTCAATTGGTCTTGCACCAATAGGACAGCCACCCGGCATAGAAATACTGACGTGACCTGTTTTTGCAAGTAATGGTCCCATCACCAAAAATGACCCCCTGAGTCGACCGGCAAGCTGATAAGTAACCTCATTGCTGTGTAAATCCTGCGTATCAATTAACACAGTATCTTCCTTTAACATTGTAACCCGGCACCCTAAGGACTCTAAAATTTGGCACATAGACACAACGTCAGAAAGGGCAGGAACATTCCCCAGTGTTACAACCCCATTTGTCAGCAGAGAAGCAGCCAGAATTGGCAAAGCCGCATTTTTTGACCCCGAAATAGAAACTGCACCGCAAAGTGGCTTGCCACCACAAATAATAATTTTTTCCAAACTAAAAACTTCCTCTCTGCAAAAACATTCATTTAAAGTATTGCCCCATTTCATTTTTGCATACGATGTAAAAAGTAAAAACATTGGATTGTTTTTTCAAAAAAAATGGTGTATAATGTAAATAGAAACCTTAAAAATCGAAAGGAGAATGAAAATGGAAAAATTTCTCTATGATTTAAAACAAACAGTAAATGGTGCGGTTAAAAAATCCGGCGATTTAATCGAGCTGACCAAGGTGAAGCTGGCTATTAATGATACCAAAAATGCCATCCGTGACCGCTATGCCAATTTAGGCGAACTGACATATCTTGCATCAAAAGGCGAAGATATGCCTGCCCTTGACATTGAAGAAATAATTGAAGAAATTGATGCGCTTAAAAAAACACTGGCAGACCAGGAGGCAAAGGCAGCCCTTTTAGGTGGTAAAAAAATCTGCAGTTACTGTGGCAAGGCAGCAGACAGCGATGTTTCGTTCTGTCCTGCCTGCGGAAACCCGATGGTAGATGCTGAAAGCTAAATCTGTATAAAAAAAGCCGGGGCAAAACATGGTTGTTTTGTCCCGGCTTTTTTTATGCCCTGAGTACATATAAAAGCATCGGAAAATTTTCACTATAAATTTTGTCAATCTGTTTAAGAGGCAAAGGGTTCTCCCCTAACCCTGCTTCTACCGTAAAGGCAGGTATTCCAAAAGCATCAATCACCCAATCCTTGTAACCTGAAAAGCTTGCCATGCCATCTGTTTCATCCAATTGATAGCCACTGACCTCTGCAAGCTTTTGCGCAAGTTCCTTTGCTTTTTGATTGGCTTTTGACTCATAGTCATAATAGATAACCTCACCCTGCGTATGATATGCTAAAGCGATATCTGGATGAAACGAACGGGTAAACTGAACCATGGCTTTCGTTTCAGGTTCACTTTCCGGCTCGTTGCCGCTAAAACGAGTGGGACCCGGGGAATAAATGCCTAACTTATGCTGCATAAATACCCCTTTATAAAACCCTGCATCATAATTATGATTTAAGTCCACACCATTCAGATTTGCCTGCCATTTGGAAAAATCTGTGCTGCCACCGTTATAGGATTTAAGCCTGGTTTTTGTAATAGCCGAAAGCTTTTCAGATAAACCGCAGGTAGCCAGATTAACACCATCTGGGTTCACCATCGGGCAAATTGCTAATGTTACCTTGGAAAAAAGCTCATAAAAATCTGTTTCTCCCACAGTGGTTCTCTCTGCATAGTGGCGACAACAGGTTTCCAGCATTTGCATTAATAATAAGGATGTAATCCATTCCATTCCGTGGTGAGCACCGTTTATAAAAATTCTCTTCTCTCCTGTGCCCCACAAGAGAACATATAATTCTTTGCCCCCTACCGACTTTCCTATAGGTACACGGCGCAAAAAGGAATACGCCTGCAAAAGCGCCTCTGTATGTTTCATGCAAGCTTCATATGTATAGATTTCAGGCTGAACAATAAGCAAAAAAATACCACCCTATTTACTTAATATATTATCAGTATATAGCGGTGGTATTTTTTTAGAATTTGTACAACAAAATTATTCTACAGCTTCAAAAACATCTTTGCCTAAGGCACACAGGGGGCAAACCCAATCCTCCGGTAAATCCTCAAAAGCGGTGCCTGCAGCAATGCCGTTTTCAGGGTCGCCTTCTGCCGGGTCATATACATAACCAAAAACTGTGCATTCATACTTCATAATAAATCTCTCCTTTCATATTCTTACTATTATTGTACCGTATTTTGCCAAAAATACAAGACTTTTTTTGTAATCTTTTTCCGTATAATATTCTTCTTTTGCGGAAATCTATCTATTAAATACCAAAAGGAGAAATGACTATGAAGCAAAAAAACAAAAAACAAACTTCAAAAACCTCTACGCGTAAGAAAACGTCTTACATAGGCGTTCTTACCTTTGTGATTGTCGGGCTTATCAGCCTTTTGTCCATCCGTTATACTACCCGGCTCATTTTTCCCTCTGAAAAACAGTTGACAGTCACTCTCCCACCCGCGCCGTCAACCGAGCTTCTCTCCCCTGTCCCTGACACACCGCCCTCTCAACCGACAGTATCAGTGCAACCAGCCGAGCCTGAAGTTGCACCGGTTGCTGCACAACCCATTCCCTTTTCTATCATCCGCCCCGCGCAAAGTGACATCATAAAACCCTTCTCAATGGATACACTCCTTTATTCTAAAACCTTTTCCGATTGGCGGACGCATACCGGCATTGATTTTTCTGCCGCTGTTACAGATGAGGTCGTTGCTGCAGCAGACGGCACCGTTGAAAGAGTATATGCCGACCCATTTATGGGGCAAACCGTCGTCATCCTCCATCAGGATGAGTTCAGAACACTCTATCAAAATCTTGCCCCTGACATAACTGTCACCGAGGGGGAGACTGTATCCCGTGGTCAAGCAATTGGTAAATGCGGCAATTCAGCCCCGGCTGAGCTTCAGGATGTAGCGCATCTCCATTTTGCACTCATTCAAAATGACGAATTTATAAACCCTCTTGATTATCTCTCTGATAATGAATAAATGGACCCCTCAAAATTTCTCTGTTTTTCGGGATGATATAACAAAATTCTTGATTTTTATGGTTTTTCTTGGTATAATTTTGAATATATTTTATCTCAAAAACAGGGAGGATTTATTATGAAACGAGCAAACTGGGCATCAAGAAGCACCTTCATTTTGGCTGCTGTTGGCTCTGCAGTAGGTTTGGGCAATGCGTGGCGTTTCCCCGGTCTTGTTGCAAAACACGGCGGCGGTGCCTTTTTACTGGTTTATTTATTTGCTATGCTTGTGCTGGGGGTTCCCTTACTTACAATGGAGATTGCCATTGGACGTAAAATGAAAAAGGGCGCTCCCAACGCGCTGCGGGGCATCAGCAAACAAGGTGAATATATTGGTTGGGGCGCAACTGCCAATGCATTTTTGATTGCCTGCTACTACGCGGCTGTTTTTGGCTGGATTCTACTGATGATGGTGATGAGCTTTAAATTTGCAGGCATGACCGCAAATAATGAAGCAGCCAGCACATTGTGGGAAAACACCATTCAAACAACTTGGGGTGTAGACGGTCTTTCCATCATTTCCTGGCCAACAGTTCTGGCAATTTTAGCAGCGTGGGGCTTTATTTACTACTGCATCCGAAATGGTGCTCACAGTGTAAGCAAAGTTGTTAAATTCACTGTATTTGCACCGGTTGTGATTATGGTGATTATGGCAATTAAGGGCCTTACCATGCCCGGTGCTGGTGAAGCAATGCTCAAGCTTTTCATCCCCGATTTTGCAGCGCTAAAGAGTTCTGAGCTTTGGGTTGACGCTGTAGGTCAGGTGTTTTACAGCCTGTCTATTATGATGGCAATTATGTTTGCCTACGGTTCTTATTTGGATGACAGTGCCAATATCGCTGTAGATGCTGTGATTATTGCTTTTTCTGATATGGCAATCAGCGTTTTGGCTGGTATCGTTATGTTCTCTACCATGGGCGGCGTTGGAATGCTTGATAGCATGAGCACCTCCGGAATTGCAACAGCATTTAAAATTTATCCCATGGCAATTGTCAACATGACAAATATTGGTTGGTTTAATGCCTTTTTCGGCGTTCTCTTCTATCTGTGTTTGGCAACCCTGGCTATTGACTCTGCTTTCTCCATTGTAGAGGGGGTTTCATCTGCCGTTTCAGATAAGTTTAATTTAAACCCTAAAAAAACAACCATTACCATTTGTATCATTGCCGGTTTAATCTCTTTAGTCTTTGCAACCGGTGCAGGTGTAGGCTGGCTGGACATTGTTGATAACTGGACAAATCAATACAACATGCTCATCGTTGGTATCTTAGAGGCTGTTTTAATTGGTTGGTTCTTTAAAACATCCAAGGTATTAGACGAGGTAAACCGAAACACTATAAAGTATAAAATGCCCGGTTGGTGGTTTAATACCTCCATTAAGGTCATTGCACCGGTGCTTTTGACCGTTCTGCTGGTTTGGAATCTGCGGAACTACTTCACAGCAGTTAACCCTGAAACAGGTGCCTTCTTAGGCTACGGTGGATATCCCATGTATGCACAAATCATTGGCGGATGGGCTATCACCATCTTCTCCATCATCAGCGGATTTATCATTCGCATCATTGTTAAAAGTAACAAACGCTTTACGGCATTAGAAGCAAAAGAAAAATCCTGGGACGAGGTATAAAGCACATCATATTGGCTGTGACAGAATGGATTTTCTGTCGCAGCCTTTTTTAACTTTTTAAAAAAAATTTTTAGAATTTATTAATTTTTAAGGATTTTTTCGGCTGTAAAAAAGGCTTAAAAAGCCCTATTTTATGCGGTTTTCAAGCTTTTTTAAAAAAAATTAAAAAAAATTGAAAATTTCTCTTGACATCAGGGGTAGTTTCGTGTATAATACTATTTGTCGCTAAGGGATGGAAACAAAAAATCGGGCGCTTAGCTCAGCTGGGAGAGCATCTGCCTTACAAGCAGAGGGTCACAGGTTCGAGCCCTGTAGCGCCCACCATTTCATCCCAGTGTCATGGCCCGATAGTTCAGTTGGTTAGAAT
>JAZSJR010000048.1:0-6102 GCA_045534415.1 Clostridia bacterium | reverse complement strand
TTACTCAAATGAATTATTTAGAGCCTGCTCTGTTTAATTTTCAAGGTTCGGTGTGCTTTGTTTCCCTCAGCACGGAATTACATTATAGCATCACATTTTTCATTTGTCAACACTTTTTTGAAAGTTTTTTTAAAATTTTTTTCATTTTCTTTAAAAACCGCGGTATAATCACTATTCCAGCACCTATAAAAATAAGAAAAACCCATTAAAATTCATAAATTATCTATTTATATTTTAAATTTTATATGATATAATAACTTTTGTTAACTAAAAAAATTAAAGGAGGACAAGCTTGTTCGGTTACATAAAAATTGACAAGAACGAGTTAAAGGTTCGCGATTACAACCTTTTTAAATCCTATTATTGTGGTGTATGTCGCACACTCAAAAAAGAATATAGTTTTCCTGCCCATTATTTTTTAAGCTACGATGTTACGTTTCTGGCAGTTCTTCTTTCAGCAGTTTCTGATAAAGCGCCGACCTTTTCGCAAGTGCGATGCATGGCTAATCCTGCCCTGCGCCGACCGGTGGCAGATAAAGATGGTGCCATAGAATACGCTGCTGCGGTAAACGTGCTTTTGGTGTGGTTTAAATTAAAGGATGACTGGAAAGACAACCATTCTTTAAAAGCGGCACTTTTGATGCCCTTTATGGCTTTAAAAAGGAACAAAGCAAAAAAGCGCTTCCCTTTATTAAATGAAACCATACAAAAAAGGCTCTGCGAGCTATCATTATTAGAAAAGCAAAATTGTTCCGAACCGGATGCGGTTGCCGCCGTGTTCGGTAACCTGATGGCAGATATTTTTAACATGCCGGAGATAGTGAGTGAAGAAACAAGCCGCATTCTCTCCCATGCAGGATTTATTCTCGGCCGTCTGATTTATCTTTTAGATGCCTGGGCTGACCGAGATGAAGACAAAAAGAAAAAAGCATATAACCCTTTCTTATTGAAAGAGGATGAAAACGAAGAAGATTTTCGGCTCTCGCTGGATTATTCTCTTGGTGAATTGGGAAATACCATTAATTTATTGGAACTAAACCGCAATCAGGAAATTATTGAAAACATTATTTACTTAGGCCTGAGGCAAATAACGGACACCGTTTTATCAGGCAAAGAAAATCATAAAAACAGAACTACAAAGGAGAAACAACATGAAAGACCCATATGAAGTGTTAGGCGTCAGCAGAGATGCATCGCCTGAGGAAATAAAAAAAGCCTATCGCAAACTTGCAAAAAAATATCATCCGGATAATTATGTAAATAATCCTCTGGCAGACCTTGCCTCTGAAAAATTCAAAGAGATTAACGATGCCTACGAACAAATTTCCGGTAACAGTGCCGGAGCTTATCAGCATCAAAATTCAGGACAAAGCACTGGCGGAAGCGGAGATTTTGCACAAATCAGAAACTTAATTAATATGAACCGGATTGACGAAGCCGAGCAGGCTCTTGACCGACTTACCAACCGAAACGCTGAATGGTTCTTTTTGAAAGGAACAATTTTTATCCGTCGTGGTTGGTATGCCCAGGGACTCAATTTCATCCGTCAGGCTTCGAATATGGATCCATACAACATGGAATACAGAGCCGCTCTTAATCAATACAGCGCACAAGGTCAACAATACCGCAACGTGGGGACTAATATGGCAGGTGGCGTCAGCCCGTGTGATTGCTGTCAAGGCCTTATTTGTGCCGATTGTTGTTGCGAATGCATGGGCGGCGATTTGATTAATTGCTGCTAAATTCCGGAGGAAGTAAATATGACCAAACGTGTTACCTTTTCTGCGATTTGTCTGGCGCTGACCGTTATTTTTTTATACGCCGCAGCAGCGCTTTCTACAGGCAAAATTGCAGCTTTAGGCCTTGCATCCCTTTTGTGCGGCATTTGCGTCAGCCGATTCGGCGTGCGCTATGGCGTTGCACTTTACGTTGGTGCCTCGATACTTGCGCTTTTGCTTTTACCCAACAAAATGTTTGCACTTTTGTACGTTTTGCTTGCAGGGTATTACCCCATTGTGAAGCTATACATCGAAAAGCTTCGCAGAATATGGGCAGAATGGATTGTAAAAATTTTATTTTTCAATGCCGTTATTATTGTTTTATATATAATTGTTAAGTTATTCTTTATGCCGGTTCTGACTTCTACATTAGCTTTACTGGTTTTACGGTATCTAGGACCTGCCCTTTTAATATTACAAGTTGTCTTTATTGTCTATGACTGGATATTAAGCTATATGATCGGCTACTATGACCAATTTATAAGGAGAATCAGCCATGATTAAAAAAATTATTACAATCTTTCTCATTTTACTTTTATCGGCCTGTTGTGTTGGTGCAGGGTTTTGGATTTTAGGCACCAGCAGCACTGCTGACGAAACAGTGGCGCCCATTCCACCGGGAATCACCAAGCCGGAAGGACGAATTGTTTCGGCAAATCCCAAAATTGTTGAGGGCAGAATTACCAAACTGACAGATAAGAAAATGTGTATCTCTGTTCAGGGTGTTGAGTGGGAACTTGTGTTAGACGATACCGGACGTAAAACCGTGCAGAGATTAAATGAAGTGGGCGTTGAAATCGTTAAAGGTACTTTTGTAACCATTCATTACAAAGAGGAAAACGGCAAACGCATTGCCACAAAAATTATGCGTCTTGAGGCAAACTGATAGCCGCTAAAAGGAGGAAGCATTATGAAACTGGTTACCGCTGGTGAGATGACCGCACTTGAGCAGATTGCCATAAACGAATATGGCATTGACGGGCTTTTGTTAATGGAAAACGCTGCCCGGAGTTTTTGTGATGCTTTAGAAACCGAATGGGGCGATTTTCAGGGTAAAACCGTTGCGGTTTTTTGTGGCAAAGGCAACAACGGCGGTGACGGTTTTGCCATCAGCCGCCACCTTACAAACCGCGGTGCTGCCGTAACTGTTATCATTGGATTCGACCCGGCAGAATTAAAAGCCGACGCTAAAAAAAATTTTGATATTATCAAAAAAATGCAATTGTCCATTGTACCATTTGCTGACATGACTGAGAGCCACTATGATATTGTGATAGACGCCCTTTTGGGTACAGGGTTTCACGGTGTGGCAACCGGCAATATGGCTCAAATGATTGAGGCTGTAAACGCTTGTGGAGAACGAATTGCTTCTGTGGATGTTCCAAGCGGTGCATCCTGTTCCGATGGCAAGGTCTGTGGTCCTTGCGTAAAAGCAGATTTAACCATCACCTTTTGTCTTGCCAAGCCGGGGCACTATCTCTACCCCGCCAAAGAGTATTGTGGCAAGGTGGTTGTAACGGATATCTCTGTCCCGAAAGATGTAGTAAACGATTTTCCTGCCATGGTGCATGCTCTGGATGAAACTCTTGCAGAAGAACTACCCCCTCGAAAGGAAAGTTCCCATAAAGGCAGTTTTGGAAAGGTGCTCGTTTTTGCCGGCAGTGAGGGTATGAAAGGCGCTGCTATTATGGCAACAACCGCTATTTTAAAAACCGGTGCCGGAATGGTGACCGCTGCTATCCCGGGCACTCTTTGTGATTTGTTTGCCACCCAGTTCCCCGAGGCGATGACTCTACCCTTGCCTTCTGAAAATACTGCCGCATTCATACTGGAAAAACTATGCACACAAAATGTTTTTTTGGCAGGTTGCGGTCTTGGTTCTGCTGCGGAAACACAAAATACTATGCGCTTACTTGCCTTAGGTTGCGAAAAACCAATGGTAATTGATGCGGATGGCATAAATGCACTGGCAGGGCATATACATATAATAAAAAATAAAACCGTGCCTGCGGTTATAACCCCTCACCCTTTAGAGTTTTCACGCATCAGCGGTCTTTCTGTTGAACATATTCAGCAAAACCGCTTACAAGTGGCACAAAGCTTTGCAAAGGAAAACGGTGTAATTCTTGTTTTAAAAGGTGCTGATACTGTTGTTGCGCTGCCGAATGGCAAGGCATATATCGCTACACAAAGTAACTCTGGATTGGCAAAAGCCGGTAGCGGGGATGTTCTCGCAGGGGTGATTGCTGCTTTAATAGCTCAGGGGGCTACTCCGGAATCGGCTGCAAAACTGGGGGTATATATCCACAGCCGTGCAGGGATGCTTGCCCGGGAAAAGCTGGGTGCTTACAGCATGACAGCAAGTGATGTTTTATCCCTTCTGCCCAAGGCTTTGTGTGAACTGGCGCGGTTATAAAGGAGCGACTTTTTTGCGCCCATTATCCATATTTGTTATCACCTGTTTGACTGCTTTGCTGCTTACCGGTTGCGGTCAAAACCCAACATTAACCAACCAGGAGTCCGGTGTTTACAGCCGTCTTCATAAAAAGTTCAGCAGGATGCATGCATATTCTGCAACCCTGCGTCTGACTGTTAAAAGTAACAAAACTGAAAATGTTTATACATTAACGCAAAAAGTAAAATCGCCGGAACAGGCGGTTGTTACCCTGATAGAGCCGGAAACACTTGCCGGTGTAACAACCGTTTATTCCGGCGGTTTTGTTTCTGTTTCTTCTTCTGAAGCAGAAGAGAGCATGCAGCTTTCTGCATCAGGAACTGCGAACGACTTATTTTTAAATGAATTTTTCTCTCAATATTATCAATCTGAAGATACCTCACTTGCCGTAGATGCAGGGCCAGGTAATGCTCACAACATTTTGCTTGAAACAGTTTGCATTCCTGATAGTGCCGAGCGCCATAAAATTTCCCTTTTGTGTGATGCAAAAACCCTAGAGCCTAAGGTCCTGACGGTATATGATGTAGGCGGCAATATTCAAACTGTTGCAGAATTTTTAGATTTTTCATTAAACCCAAACTTAGATGACAGCCTTTTCACTCTTTCTTAACATGCACATTTGTTGGAAAATTTTAAATAAACTAATGTATGTTTGGCAAAACATCTGTCAATACTAACTGTGTCGGCGACAGGATAACCAACATAAAATAAAGAGGGAGAAAGAGACGGTACGATATTTCAGCCGAATCGGCAAACCTTTTCGTAAAACATTGTGCGCGACCGGAAAAACGCCTGCATCAAACAAGGCAAAAAAGGCTTCATCGGTGTACTTAACGGGAAATATATCCTGATAATTGGCAAAATTTACGCCTTGACCCGGGATATAAAACCTTATATAATAAAAAGTGTAATACAACATGCATTACACAGCACTTTATGACGAATGGGGGCATTAATTTGTCGCAGCTGAAAAAAGTTCTGATAACGGTTCCCGAACCGCTTTTGGAAGAGGTCGATCAGGTTTGCAAAGGCGAAAAGTCAAACCGAAGCGAATTTGTTCGTCGGGCTATGAAGTGTTATCTGGCAGAAAAGCGCAAAATAGCCCTGAAAGAGGAACTGGCTCGCGGTTATCAGGAAATGGCTGACATCAATCTGGAACTTTCTGACGTGTATTTTGATCTGGAAGAAGAACAATTTTCCGGATACGAGGAAAAATTGTCGGAGTGTGAAGTGTGTGATTGTTAAAAGAGGAGATATATTTTATGCGGATTTAAGTCCCGTGCTTGGTTCAGAACAAGGTGGTGTGCGCCCGGTGCTTGTGGTGCAGAACGATGTGGGTAACAAGTTCAGCCCCACGGTAATCATTGCAGCAATCACCTCCCAAATCAACAAAGCAAAATTACCCACTCATCTTGAAATTTCAGCAGAAGATTATGGTCTTTCCAAAGACTCTGTTATTTTGCTGGAACAGATTCGGACCATTGATAAAAAAAGACTCAGAGAGCGAATCGGCAGGCTGGATGATGAGCAAATGGGTAAGGTAAGTGAGGCGCTGGGCATTAGCCTCGGCATGACCGAGCTGTAGCCTGTGTGATATATTAAAATGAAATTGGCAGGATGTAAAAGAGGCTGCAACGTTTTGTTGCAGCCTCTTTTTTGTGTTAATGAATACTACGGCGTCTTTCCTGCTTGTCCACCCAAACGCTACGCATTTCGGTACCGGACTGCGCACCTTTTTGCTAAAAATATGCCGCCGGCATATTTTATTAACGCAAAAACCCTCTCAGGGTTCGAGTCCACTAAGTTTTATAAAATAAAAAAGCACACCCCATGGTGTGCTTTCTTATTTGGTGGGCCATCAGGGACACA
>JAZSJR010000031.1:0-9038 GCA_045534415.1 Clostridia bacterium | reverse complement strand
CTTCTTTATTTTTATATGCTTTGGGTCACTTCAATGCCACCCACGGCTCTAATACTATACTCCTTGCAAGCATCATCACCAAAAATCCGGTTCATTTCTTGTATGTATGCCCCTTTTTTTGAAAGTGGTACAAACGCTTGAATTGTGCCGGCAAAGCCACCGCCGTGCACCCTTGCTGCACCATCATTTTCTAACAGCCTATGGCTTAACATCAATGCCAAGGGAATTTCCTGATTCTCCGGCTTTTTGCAGGTGTATAAATTTTGCAGCAATGTGGCAGAAGATGCTCCCGACTCACGTACAAGAGCCAAAAATTCTTCTATGTTACCATTTTTTAAGGCTTCAGCTTCAAGCTGGGCACGTTTGTTGTCATCAAAAAAATGAGCTGCACGCACCAAAGCACGGTCAGAGCAAACCTTTCTGATCTCTGGAAGGGATGCGTAAAAGAGCGATTCCTCCACCTGCCGCAAACAAGATGCTCCAAAAAATTCTGCCACACTTTCCATTTCAAGGCGAATAGCAACATAGTCATCTGTCAGGTCTGCATGACTTCCCTTTGTATCTGTCAGACAAATGCAGTATCCTGCCTTTTCAAAATCATATTGAAAGCTCTCAATTTTCGGGTTTTCTGTATCGTGAAAATCAATGGCAACCAAGCCACCGACGGATGAAACCATTTGATCCATCAAGCCGCTTTGCTTGCCGAAATAAACATTCTCAGCAAACTGACCAATTTTTGCAATCTCCACCGCACCCACGGCTTTTTCGCCACCATAATAGCCGTCTATAATTGTTCCAATCAGAGTTTCAAAGGCTGCCGACGAGGAGATGCCACTGCCTGAAAGCACATCAGAAGTACAATACAAATCAAAACCTGAAACAAGGATACCCCTTTTTTTAAAGCCGGCAACAACACCACGAACAATAGCTGCCGAACCCTCCTCGCCGCTCTGAACAGTTAAATCAGCAAGCGAAACCGAAAATGCCTCATATCCCTCTGATTTCACACGAATCACGCCGTCATGGTGAAAGCTTACAACGCCAAGGCTGTCTAAATGAACCGCCGCCGCCAGTACACAACCGTGTTGATGGTCTGTGTGGTTACCGCCGATTTCCGTTCTGCCCGGTGCTGAAAAAATCTGCACTTCTTCACGGTCGGGATACATCTCGCGGAATGCTTTGGCCGCCCTGCAATACCGCTCTTTTTGACGGTTTACTTCGTTTTCGCCATAGAACTTTGAAAACAGCGAATGAAATCCATCATTTTCTATGTAACTTAAAACAGCATCAATTTGCATAATTTTGCTCCTTTAGTGGTTCATTACTTTGTCTCTGCCTCTTCCACGCAGACAAACTCAACTATTTCCTGAAACTTCTTTTCACCAATGCCGGAAACCTTCTTTAAATCACGCACTACCTTAAACGGCGTTTTCTCTCTGAAATCAACAATGCGTTTAGCCAGTGCATCTCCAACACCCGGCAAGGTTTTTAGCTGTTCAATGCTTGCCCGGTTTAAATCCAGTTTCTCGCCTACATATGCATTTTGCTCATCTGTCTCTGTCGGTGGCTCAGATACTGCCGACGGCTGATATACAGACGCCGGTAGCGCTTTTTGTTCATATGTTGTATCGTAATACAAAAACAAGGCGCCCACTAAAGTCACCAAAACAACACCGACAACAAGGAAAAACCACGTTAACCTGACCGATAAGCTCGCTTCTTTAATCTTTTGCACCTTTTGCCCCCCGGTGCTGATTAAAGCGTTACGATTTTTTTATATTCAGTAAATGCTTGTTCCCATTCTGCTGCATCAGCAGGTTCATAAGTTGTAACAGGGAAAGAATCCTGAACAATTTTGCGACCTGCCATCAGGTCTTCCACTTTGCCCATTGCCATAAGCTGCATGATGGCGTTACCGGTGCTGGTAGCTTCCACAGGGCCTGCAACTACCTTTTTCCGAGTAGCACAAGCTACAAATTCACAGAACATAGTGTCTTTAATACCGCCGCCTAGCATATGAATGGCTTCCAGTTCTTTACCCTGAACATCTTCTAACGCATCTGCCACCATACGGCACTTAAGGGCTAAACTCTCCATTGCACAACGGATGATTTCACCCTTGGTCTGCGGTACCGGCTGACCGGTTTTTTCACAGAACTCACGAATGCGACGAGGCATATTGCCCGGCGGTGCAAAACTCAAATCGTCCGGATTAATAAAAGAACGATGAGGCGCTGCACTGCGAGCTGCCTTTTCTAAATCGTCAAAGGAAAATTCCTTACCCTCACGCTTCCACTGACGGCGACATTCCTGGACAATCCAAAGTCCCATAATATTTTTAAGGAAACGGATTTTACCGCAAACGCCACCTTCGTTTGTAAAATCATACTGGAAAGAAGAATCCGAAATTTCAGGTTCATCCAGTTCTGAACCCATGAGCGCCCAGGTACCGCTGCTGATGTAAGCATAGGGGTATTCCTCCGTTACCGGAACGCTGGCAACAGCAGACGCTGTATCGTGAGAACCAACTGCTACTACAGGAATTTTGGGGCAACCCAATTCTTCACAAAGTTCATCAGTCAGATATCCCACAATCGTACCAGGCTGTACCAGTTCACCCAAAACATGAGTGGGAATCTGCAGTTTTTCTAAAAGCTCTTTATCCCAGGTTCTTTTTTTTGCATCAAGGAGCTGCGAGGTTGATGCAATGGTATACTCATTTTTCATTTCACCGGTTAAGAAATAGTTGAAAATATCCGGTGTGAATAAAAGATTCTCTGCAATTGAAAGAGAGGGGTCCTTACGGATTGCCATGAGCTGGAACAAGGTGTTAAAGAAAGTAAACTGCAAACCGGTATGGTCAAAGATATACCGCTTGCCCACTTCTTTATCTGCCTGCTCAATCATACCGTCCGTCCGGCTGTCACGATAGTGATGGGGGTTACCTAAGAGCTTGCCGTTTTTATCAAACAAGCCAAAATCAACACCCCAGGTATCAATACCGATGGATAAAATATCTGTGTGGCCGGCATGCATGGTTTTTAAAATACCGGTTTTAATTTCGTGGAACAGTCTTAAAACGTCCCAGTAAAAATCACCGCCAACTGTAACCGGGTCATTGGAAAAGCGATGCATTTCTTCAATAGATAATTTTTCACCGTCAAAGGTAAAAAGCATAGCGCGACCGCTGGACGCACCAAAGTCAAAGGCTAAAACCTTACTTGTTTCAGACATATTTGTCATCTCCTTATTTCTATTAAAGTACTGTTACTTTCTTCATTTTGATGGGTTCAACCGGTGAGCCGCCTTCAGGACCGCGACGTTCGATTTTCAGAAAATCGTCAACAGTTTCCATGCCCTCAATAACCTTGCCAAAAGCAGCATACTGACCATCTAAAAAGGTGCAGTCACCATAGCAGATGAAGAACTGGCTGCTGGCAGAGTTGGGGTCCATAGAACGTGCCATAGATACAACACCGCGGGTGTGAGATAGTTTATTCTGTGCAAAACCATTTTGCAAAAATTCGCCACGGATGTTAGTACCGCTACCACCCATACCGGTGCCAGTGGGGTCACCACCCTGTGCCATAAAATTGTCAATAACGCGATGGAACACGACGCCATCATAAAAGCCTTCGCTTGCAAGTCTTTCAAAGTTTGCCGCTGTTTCCGGCGCAAATTCCGGCATCAATTCAATGGTGAAGGTACCACCGTTTTCCATTTCTACTTTTACTTTTGTATTCTCAGCCATAATATCCTCCTGTAAATAAATATTTTTTATTGAATCGCTTTGTTTTTCCATTTACCAAAACGATAGAAAATCACTGTGATTACAGCACCCAGCACCCAGGAAAACAGTAAGGATATCTGAATGCATTCCTGCCGTCCAAAGGGAAGCTCTGCTGTTCTTGTTAAAAATGAGATGCCGTAAGCCACCGGCACACGAACAAACACCGTTGTGATAAGAGAAATCCACATTGGTGTAACCGTATCCCCTGCCCCACGCATAATACCAGAAAGGCTTTGGGTTACCGCAACTGCAATGTATCCTACTGCCAGAATCAGCATCAGCTTATAGCTTAATTCAACAAGCTCTTTTGTGTCGGTAAAAATAGCCATAAGCCCCTTGCCAAACAAAAGAATAATACCTGTAATCACCGTTGAAAATAACACAGCAAGCAAAGTACCCTCTTTCGCACCCCGGGTCACACGGTCATAGAGCCTTGCTCCCACATTCTGACCGGCATAAGTAGTAAGAGCCATACCAAAGGAAAAGTTGGGCATCATAGCAAACCCATCAACACGCATAATGACCACGTTTGCCGCAATAAACTGCTCACCAAACTGATTGGTAAGGGACTGAACCACAATCATAGCAGAAGAGAAAATCGCCTGGGTCAAACCGGAAGGAAGCCCTAATTTAATGATAGTTTTAACATACTTAGCTACCGGTTTAAAATAGTGCCAGCCAAAATCAAAATCCTGCCGCATTTTAGCAAGCTTGATGATACATAACACAGATGAAATCCCCTGTGCAATGACAGTTGCCAATGCAACACCGCCAACACCAAGCTGTAGCTTTGCAACAAAGAAAATATCCAATACAATATTAATCACTGTTGCTATGAGCAGGTATATTAATACAGAAAAAGAATCACCCATACCACGGATAATACCACTTAAAATGTTATAATAAGCCATACCGGCGATACCAATGACAGAAATCATCAGATAGTTATAACACTCCTCTAAAATGGATGCGGGCGTGTTTAACATAATCAGAACCGGCTTGATAAGGGGCGCCGCCACCACAATTAAGATAACACAGGCAATCGCCGTAACTGTTAATCCATTGCAGATGGAATAAGAAAGACCATCTCTGTTTTTAGCACCAAAATATTGGGATACCATAATGTTTACACCGGCTGAAATGCCGATAAAGAGCACCAAAAGCATATTTAAAATCGGCATTGCACTGCCCACAGCCGCCAGCGCATTATCACCAATATACCGCCCTACAACAATACTGTCAACTGTGCTGTAAAGCTGCTGTGCAATGTTACCGATAATCATCGGCAAGGTAAACCATAAAATTCCTTTCCAGGGTGTGCCGCTTGTTAAATCCATCGGCGCAGATAGTTTCTTTAGCAATGTATTTCACTCCAGTTTTTTCGTTTAGTTCTTAGCATATGCCACTAAATCTGTAATGGCATTTTTATCTGTAAAATCACCGTCAGCATCACAAAGCTCTATTAAAAGCTTTTCCATCTCGGTGGGGTTTTCTTTTCCGCTCATCAGCTTTTTAAGAGCACGGATGGCTGTTCTGTGAGGAAGAGAAAGCTCTGAGAGCACCATCTTTCCTAAAAAATTAAAGACCTTTATGTACTCTAAGCAGTCCCCTTTAAAATTCTTTTCCAAAACCAGCTTATCGTAATAGTCTCTGCAATCTAAGGGCGTGATACCCGTTGAAAAGACTATAAGCTTTTTATCTTTAAGTCTTTCTATATTTTTAGTAATCAGGCTGACACCGGCAATGACTTCGGCATATAAACCGCCACCGTAGATGATAGTATTATAAGCCTCTAAATCACCAATTTTTAGCTGTTTAACATCCACCGCTTTGCAGGAGAGTGCTTCTGCAATCCATTCTGCATATGCCCTTGTCGATCCGTATTTTGATTTGTAAATGACAATTGCGTTCATGTTTCACCTTTCCGGCTGATGCGCCTTAAATTTTTTGTGCCACTGCACAAATTCATCCATGATAAATTGTAACACAAAAGCCCTTATTAGTCAACAACATAAAAAGGATATTGCTGCGCAATATCCTTTTTATATGCGGCGTTGCTTCCAACTTTATCATCCGTTACTTTGTTGCTGAAAAAACAACTCCTTCTGATTTCTTTTTTCGTTGACAAAGCCAAAAAAGTTGATATAATAAAGGTGATGAAACGATGCATTGGAGTGATACTATGCTATGGGAAAACCTACGCGAAGAAGAATTTAAAAACGTCATTCATGAATCCTGCGGGGTTTGCATTTTGCCTGTTGGCTGTCTGGAAAAACACGGCCAGCATCTTCCTGTGGGAACCGATGTGATTCATATTACTGAAATCGCCCGGCGTGCTGCTGAAAAAGAGCCAGCTTGCGTGTTCCCCACTATGTATTTCGGTGAAAAAACAGGGGCCGGTGAATTTTTGGGTACTGTCATTTTCAGTCCTGAGCTCAGGCTTCAGATTTTAAAAGAAACCTGCAGTGAAATTTATCGCAATGGTTTTGATAAAATTTTAATTTATAATGGTCACGGCGGCAATCAGGCTATGATTTCTTACTTTATGCGTGGACTTTTATATGAAAAAACGCCCTACTCTGTGTTCGATTATTCCCTGGGTTCTGATTTTGCCACACCCAAAAAAATCTTAAACGAGGGTTTTTCCTATCTAACCACTGAGGACAGAAAGATTTTGCAGGCATATAACGATGAAAAGAAACGTTTTGGTCATGCAGACTTCATTGAAACCGGTTGGGTCTATGGCGTGCGCCCCGAAACCGTGCGGCTTGACAAAATGAATCAGGAATCTTACGAATCCACCCACAGGTTTGATGAATTTTCCGCCCGCAGAATTAACACCCCCTTTGCGTGGATGGCAAACTACCCCAACTCGGTAGAGGGTGATATGCACGTGGGAATGAACGAACGCATTGCCCGTGCCATGGTGGAATATTCAGTAAAAAAACTCACCGAAGTATTGAGCTTTTTGAAGAACGAAACCGTTTCAAATGAATATAAGAAAGAGTGGCTACAAAAACAAGTACCACACATTGAAAAGTAAAACAAGGCGTCAGCAAAACAGTTTGCTGACGCCTTGTTTATTACTACCCCACGATTGCAAAATAGCCGTAGGTACCGGTAACCGGGTCACGAAACAGGGGAATAGTTGGTGGCGCAAAGGTAAGCACCGCAAAAACCAAAGCTAAAAGGCAAAGCACAAAAAATGCCGCTTTGGGATGGGCACAAGGAAAAATTCCTGACCGAAACAGCCACCCCTCAAGCAAATATACCGCAGCTGCCACAATAAAGAAAATAGCGATGTTGATCCAATCGGGCGTCATACCAAAAACACCATTGATTGTGTAATACAGTGTGGGAATCAGACCGATTCCCAAGATAATACCAAACATCTTTATGCACCAAAAATCACGATATTCTTCTGACAAAAACCAACTTTCTACCAAAGCAAAAACAAACATCGGAACAAATAAAAGCTTCATATGCTCCCAAATTGATTCATTCACCGCCGAGATGGGCGCCACCCAAACACTGCCTCCGGTCAAGTCAAACAAAAAGTGCAAAAGCACCCCAAATACACCAGTAAAAACAAAGCCTGCCACTTGCCACCAAAATAACTTTTTTTCCATAAAAAACCTCCGATAGATTGGATACACTGTCAATATATTCAATCCACCGGAGGTGATATGTCACAACTAAATCTTTCTACCTATTACATTAAAAAAGACTTGCAGCATATAAAATGCTGCAAGTCTTTTTCATCACTCTCAATGCACTAAAGTATCAATTATAAAACCTCAGCCAAATCATAGATAAGCCGCTGGGTTTTTTCCCAACCAAGGCATGGGTCGGTAATGGACTTACCATAAACAGTTTCCCCAACCTTTTGCGCACCATCTTCAATATAGCTCTCTATCATAAGCCCTTTCACCATTTTACCAATATCTCGGTTATGGCGCATGCTGTGCAGAACCTCTTTCGCAATTCTGACCTGCTCAAAGGGATTTTTACCAGAGTTTGAATGGTTGGTATCCACAATAATCGCAGGATTTGCAAGGTTAGTTCCTGCATAAGCTTCATAAAGGTGTAGCAAATCTTCATAATGATAGTTCGGGTGTGCTAACCCCCGCTTATCCACATAGCCACGCAAAATTGCATGGGCATAAGGATTACCAGAAGAATGTACCTCCCAACCACGGTAAATGAATGTGTGTCCGTGCTGTGCTGCCGTAATAGAGTTCATCATAACCGCAATGTCACCACTGGTAGGGTTCTTCATGCCTACAGGGATATCGACACCGCTGGCAGTTAATCTATGCTGCTGATTTTCAACCGAGCGTGCACCAACCGCAACATAACCGATTAAATCTTCTAAATATCTGTGATTTTCAGGATACAACATTTCATCTGCACAGGTAAAACCCGTTTCTTTCAATGCTTTCATATGAAGCTGACGAATGGAGATAATACCTTTTAACATATCCGGCTTCTCATTGGGGTCAGGCTGATGGAGCATGCCTTTATAACCCTCTCCAGTGGTACGAGGTTTATTGGTATAAATTCTCGGCACCATCAGAATTTTGTCACTGACCTCTTCCTGTACTCTCCGAAGGCGTGTGGTATAATCTAAAACGCTGTCTTCGTTATCCGCAGAACAGGGACCTATAATCAGCAAAAATTTATCAGATGTACCATCAAAAACCTTTGTAATTTCTTTATTTCTCTCAGAAACTGCCCGCTTGTCCACCTCATTTAATGGATATTGCGCCTGCACTTCTTCGTAATCAGGCAATTTTCTGATAAAATCCATATCCATATCGCCAACGACCTTTCATAATTTCTTTTACTAGTATATCACCTTTCGCCACGCTCTGCAAGATAAATTATGACTCAACCCACACGCATATACAACTTTTTGCTTGTAATTTAATTCTTATTAAAAAAACGTTTGACAAAGCGTCTCGCCTGTGCTATAATATATTTCTGTTGAGGACAACAAAACATAATATGCACCTTTAGCTCAGCTGGTAGAGCACCTGACTCTTAATCAGGGTGTCCAGGGTTCGAGTCCCTGAAGGTGTACCAAAAAAGTCACAAAGCTATTTGCTTTGTGACTTTTTTGCATAGCCATTGGAGTACTATCCGAACCCGCCTGAAAGTCAGTATTTTCGGTGTTTTTCAGCTTGTCATCCTTGAAAGGCGCCAAGTCTTTTTATGCAAATAAATAAGCCCTCTTTAGTGGGCTTAT
>JAZSJR010000136.1:0-6099 GCA_045534415.1 Clostridia bacterium | reverse complement strand
TTTCATCATCCTATAAACCCGGTGATGTGGTCAGCCATAAAAAATTCGGAAAGGGAATGATTTTGTCTGTCACTCCTTCCGGCAGTGATGTTCAGCTTGAAATCGCTTTTGATACCGCCGGCACCAAAACCCTGCTTGGCTCCTTTACCAAGCTGACAAAAGAAAATTCATAAGAAAAGCTATATTTTTGCGCCAACTGTCTATACTATCTCTGAAACAATTTCTACTGTGATTATGAAGAGATAAAAGACAGGAGGCGCTTTTTTGTTTAACACAGTTTTACTCTTAACTCAACTGTTTTTAACCATTGTTATGGGTATCTATTTTGTCAATATGCTAAAAGGTCAGCACCACAGCAAATCGGGGCTGGAAAGTGACTCACTCCGTGAGCTTGAAAAGCTTCACAAATTAAAACAAATCCATTTAACTGAGCCTCTTGCTGAAAAAACAAGACCGGCAACTCTATCAGATGTCATTGGTCAGGAAGATGGCATACGTGCACTCAAGGCGGCACTCTGTGGCCCAAACCCGCAGCACATTTTAATTTACGGGCCTCCCGGCGTGGGCAAAACTGCCGCTGCCCGTGCGGTTTTAAAAGAAGCCATTGCGTCTGATGACTCCCCCTTTCGTCAGGGTGCTAAATTTGTGGAAATGGATGCCACCATTCTCCGGTTTGATGAACGGGGCATTGCAGACCCCTTAATCGGCTCTGTCCACGATCCCATTTATCAGGGTGCCGGTGCCTATGGACCTGCCGGTGTGCCCCAGCCTAAACCCGGTGCCGTAACAAAAGCCCATGGTGGAATCTTGTTCTTAGATGAAATTGGCGAACTTCACCCGGTTCAAATGAATAAGCTTTTAAAAGTGTTAGAAGACAGAAAGGTTTTTTTAGAAAGTGCCTACTATGCCTCCGGCAACCGGGATATTCCGCCCCATGTTCACGAAATTTTCCAAAAAGGTCTGCCGGCAGATTTTCGTTTAATTGGTGCTACCACCCGAAACCCCGAAGACATCCCACCAGCAATCCGCTCCCGCTGTGTTGAAATTTTCTTCTCGCCTCTTTCCGGCGACGAACTTCGAAAAATTGCAGCAAACGCCGCTACAAAAAGTGGTTTTTCCCTTGGCGACAAGGCCCTTTCTCTCCTTTGCACTTACGCCCAAAATGGCCGAGACGCCGTCAACATCATTCAAATTGCCGGCAGTATAGCAAGGCTTGAAAACCGCCTTGCTATTTTGACAGATGACATTGAATGGGTGGCAGAATTCAGCCATTTCACCCCCCGCTATGAAAAAAAGGTCACCGCAACCGATTCCGTTGGCTTTGTCAGCGGTCTTGCCGTGTTTGGGGCAGGTCAGGGAACGGTAATGGATGTTGAGGTTACCGCCACGCCCTGCATGCCCGGTCATGGCAGGCTGACCGTCACCGGCATTGTAGAAAGTCAAGAATTTGAGGGACGGGGTCAGAAGCTTATCCGTAGTAGTTCTGCCCGGGCTTCGGTTGAAAACATGCTGACCGTACTTGACCGCCTCTACCACATTGATACCTCAGCATACCACCTCCACATTAACTTCCCTGGCGGTACCCCTGTTGATGGTCCCTCCGCCGGCACTGCCATTCTCACCGCTGTCTATTCTGCCATCACAAACTTGCCTGTTTCATCTTTAATTGCCATGACCGGTGAAATCTCCATCCACGGCAAAGTAATGCCTGTAGGGGGCGTTTCAGCCAAAATTGCCGCTGCAAAAGAAGCCGGCATTAAAACCGTTTTCATTCCTAAAGATAACCGCTACGAAGCTTTTAAACATCAGGATATCGAGGTTATCCCCGTAGGATATGTCCGTGAAATTTTTGAACGCGTCTTCACAAATGTCTCTACCTCTGTTCCCCTTTCTGCTAAAGGGGCTGTGCCACAAAACGTCATCAGCGCAAAACCAAGCGAACACTAACACAAAGAGGTTACAGCAAAAAAAGCTGTAACCTCTTTGTGTTTTTGTAATAAATGCCACTTCCTCTTAATATACTGATAATGACATGTACCAAAATTGCAAAACAGTAAAGGAGGAACCGTCATGGAAAGCTATAATATATATCAGGATATAGCAACCCGGACAAACGGCGATATTTATGTAGGTGTCGTTGGACCGGTGCGAACCGGAAAATCTACTTTTATTAAAAAATTTATGGACCTTATGGTGATTCCCAACATTGAAAACACCTATAGTCAGGAACGTGCCAAGGATGAACTGCCCCAATCCGCTGCAGGCAAAACCATTATGACAACAGAGCCTAAATTCATTCCCAACGAAGCCGTTGAAATTTCATTGGGAACAGAATCAAAAATGAAAGTCCGCATGATTGATTGTGTGGGCTATATTGTAGAGGGTGCTCAGGGTCATTTAGAAGAAGATGCACCCCGCATGGTTTCAACTCCATGGTCAAAAGAACCCATTCCCTTTGGCGTAGCAGCTGAAATCGGCACAAAAAAGGTCATTACCGAGCATTCCACCATCGGTCTTTTAATCACCACCGATGGCAGCATTACCGACATTCCCCGGGCAGACTATGTAGATGCCGAAAAACGTGTTGTAAATGAACTAAAAACCGGCGGCAAGCCTTTTGTGGTTTTGCTGAACACCAAATATCCTGATAAAGCGGAAACCGAAGAACTTCGCTCTTTTCTTGAAACTGAGTACGCTGTTCCGGTTTTAGCTGTCAACTGCGCCGAAATAACCGAGTCTGAAATCAATACCATTATGCGCCAGGTTCTCTTCCGCTTCCCCATCCGTGAAATCACGGTCAAAATGCCAAAATGGATTGATGTTTTAGCAAATGACCATTGGCTTAAAAAGGGAATTTATGACTGCATTTTAGCATCCATTTCTGACCTTCACCGCATTGACAGCATTGAACTTTTAAAAAACCGTCTTTTTGAATATGAATACATTAAAACCGCCGATATCACAGAAATCAATTTAGGCACAGGCACAGCCACCGTTTCACTCTCTACCCCTGATGGTCTTTTCTATCAAATTGTAAAAGAATCCTCCGGCTTTGATATTGACGGCGAAGATAAGCTTATGTCCCTGCTTTCTGAAATGGCGCAAATCAAAAAAGAATATGACAAAATCTCCTTCGCCCTCCACGAGGTGCAGCAAAAGGGCTACGGCATCGTTACGCCAACCATTGACGAACTCAGGCTGGAAGAACCTGAAATCGTTAAACAGGGAAGTCGTTTTGGCGTCAAGCTCAAAGCCTCCGCTCCCTCCATTCACATGATTTCAGCTAATATTGAAACCGAGGTTTCTCCCATCGTTGGCACTGAAAAACAGTCTGAAGAATTAGTCCATTATCTCTTAGAAGAATTTGAAAATGACCCGAAAAAAATCTGGGAATCCAACATCTTTGGAAAATCTCTCCATGAATTAGTCAACGAGGGACTTCACAATAAACTCTATCGGATGCCCGACGATGCCCAGATGAAACTCCAGGAAACCCTGCAAAAGATTATCAACGAAGGCTCCGGCGGGATGATTTGTATTATCTTATAATGATAGACACAGTGACAAAAAAAGACATAAATATGCAATATTGGTACAATTATACTTGACTTTTTCCCATTTTCCTTATATAATGGTTGCAACATAGCATCACGACATTTACAAAGGAGAATCATCATGGATCAATTGACGGCCTTGATTAAGCAGGAGATTAAACGACAGTTCAAGAGTGTGCGGAAGTTCACTTCCCACCTTGACATACCTTACACAACCATTGCCAGTGCCTTGAAAAACGGGGTAGGCGGCACTGCCTACGATACCGTGATTAAAATTTGTCAGGCATTGGATATTTCTACGGTGAATTATCAGGATTCTGCCTTGATTAACGAGGATACTTTGGGTGTGCTTGCCCGCTACAATACATTAGATGAACAAGGTGCCCATGCAGTACGTACCTTTCTGGAGATTGAAGCGGCTCGGTGTGCAGGAGCCCCCATCACCACTGAATTTATCGAAACCGGAAAATAGGAATAAATTTTATCCCCCGTATAGAATATACGGGGGATTTTTTTAGATAAATTTCCTTATTCACAAAAATGATTGTACAGAAAATTTGCAAACTTTGCGACGTGTAAGTTACTTATTATTTATTCAACCTTCATCATTCTGTAACCGACACCTATATGCGTTTGAATATACTGAGAAGAATCAGGTAATTTTTCAATTTTCTTTCTGAGCGTTGTCATAAATACACGAAGCGAACCGATATCCGTTTCCCAGTTGCTGCCCCAAATTTTTTCTGCTATAAATTTATGGGTAAGCACCTTTCCAACATTTTGCGATAGCACACAAAGAAGTTTGTATTCTGTTGGTGTAAGATGCATTTCCTCATCGTTAAGATAAGCACAGCCTGCGGCATAG
Organism: Clostridia bacterium; assembly: GCA_045534415.1. Lineage (GTDB taxonomy): Bacteria > Bacillota > Clostridia > UBA1381 > UBA9506 > UMGS755. The sequence goes on along the minus strand of JAZSJR010000136.1, from coordinate 1,680 downwards.
TCCACTTTTAGTTTCCCGTTTGTGAATAGTGCTTCTGAGGCCACCGTTTGGCTTTGATAGTTCAATCTTCTTTGTGTTACTCTGAGTCTTGCCAAGAGTTCTTCAACGGAGAATGGCTTTGTCAGGTAATCATCAGCACCGCAGTCAAGTGCCTCAATCTTATCGGAATCCTCACTTCTTGCACTAATAACAATGATAGGCATATTTGACCAAGAACGAATTTTCTTGATAACCTCTATTCCGTCAAGATCAGGAAGTCCCAAATCTAAAAGCACAATATCCGGATTGTGTGATGATGCCTGCATAATCGCATCGTTTCCGTCGTTTGCAGTCAGAAATTTATATTCGTGAGTTTTTAAGGTTGTTGAAATTAAATTACGTATAGGCATATCATCCTCAACAACCAAAACGGTCATAGTTTTATTCATTGATATTAATCTCCTTTACAGGTAGCGTAAACGTAAATACAGCACCCTGGGGAACATTATCATTCACAAAAATTTCTCCGCCGTGTGCCAAGATGATTGTTTTGCAAAGAGCAAGTCCCAAGCCAAGACTTCTTCTGCTATCGGCAACTTTATTCGCTCCTGTATAAAACATATCAAATACTTTATTTTTGGTGTCATCTGCAACACCGATACCGTTATCTGCTATGCTGACCGAAAGCATATCATTTCTTCTTTCGGTGCTGATTGTAATTTCAGTTCCCTTTGGCGTGTACTTAATGGCATTGTCAACAATGTTTATAATCACTTGAACAACAAGCCTTGCATCAACATCCACAAGAAAGATATCATCGCTTTCGCAGACCGTTATTTTATGCTCAACACTGCGTTTGTTAATATGGCCTAATGCTTCCGAAATAATCTCATCAATAAGTTCTGCTGATTTATTTAATTTCATATTTCCATCTTCAAGTCTTGTAACGGATAACAGGTTTTCAACAAGATTTGTCAGCCATACAGAATCGTTATATATGTCGGTGTAGATTTGATGCTTTGTATCTGCATCAAAACCATCACCATTGGACAACAAATTATCTGCATTGCCTGATATAGATGTAAGAGGCGTTCGTAAATCGTGGGATATTGCACGAAGGAGATTTGCTCTCATTTTTTCGTTTTGTGCCAGCAGTTCTGTCTCCTCTTTCTCACGAGCAATCTTCTTGTTTTCAAGGGAAATTGCACATTCGCCCAAAATAGAAAGTAAGATACTGCTTTCAAAGGAGTCAAGAGCCTTTTCGTTGATATGAATTCCTACAACACCGTAAATCTTGTCATTGACTCGAATGGCGAAATAGAGAAATTTCGCCTGTTGAAATGTGTCTGTTGTCGCTCCTGCCTGATGGTTATTATCTAACACCCATTGTGCAACTTCTTTTTCGTCAATGATAATATCTCTGATTTCATCCTCATCACCGTCTGACAAAAAGATACGGACATCATCTATATTGTTACTAACAACAGGATATATGATAATATCCCGCTTTAAGAGTTTCATCAACTGATGTGCCGTTATCGCAATAATATCACTTTCAGAATCCGCACGCTGCAAAAGTTGGTTGGTATCAAAAAGAATTTTGGTACGATATGCCGATTGAGCAGATTTTTTTGCGTGGTCTTTCAATTTTATGGCAAGGGTGCTTGAAATAAAAGCTGACACGAACATAATTGCAAATGT
>JAZSJR010000104.1:0-5402 GCA_045534415.1 Clostridia bacterium | reverse complement strand
TTAGAAGATGAACAAACAAGAATCTGTTATGATTTCTGATAAATTAAAAGAAGAATGCGGCGTATTCGGCTTTTATGATAATGACGGTTTTGATGTGGCAAGGCTGACTTATTACGGTCTTTATGGTCTGCAACACCGCGGTCAGCAAAGCGCCGGCATTGCAGTGAATGATGATAATGTTTTTCACTGCCACAAAGACCTGGGACTGGTTCCGGACATTTTTAATGACAGAATTTTAAGCAATTTAAAAGGCACAATTTCTGTTGGTCATGTTCGTTATTCAACCAAAGGCGGCAACAAACGTGAAAATGCACAGCCGCTTGTTTATCAGTATGTCAAGGGCACCTTAGCTTTAGCATATAATGGTAACTTAATTAACGCTAGCGAACTACGTGAGGAATTTCAGAGAAACGGCGCAATTTTCCATACATCCATTGACCCCGAGGTTATGATGTATAAAATTGCTCAGGAGAGAATAAAAACTCATGCCATTGAGCGTGCTGTTTTAAATATGATGGATTATGTTCACGGGGCATATTCTTTGGTTTTAATGAGTCCGCGTAAACTAATTGGTGCAAGAGACCCTTATGGTCTCCATCCTTTATCCATCGGTAAACTAGAAAATTCCTATGTGCTTTCTTCGGAAACCTGCGTGTTTGATAACATCGGCGCAGAGTTCATCCGTGATGTGGAGCCGGGCGAGGTTGTTTGGATTGATAAAGACGGTCTCCATTCCCTTCGCCACGAAAAGGCTTTAGACAGAGCCAGAATCTGTGTTTTTGAATATGTATACAATGCAAGACCTGACAGCGTAATTCAGGGTGCCAGCGTGTATGAAGTGAGAAAAGCAATGGGTCATCAGCTGGCAAAAGAGCATCCGGTGGATGCTGACCTTGTATTCGGTGTGCCTGATTCCGGTCTTTGTGCCGCCATCGGTTATGCTGAAGAATCGGGGCTCCCTTATGGCAAAGGTTTTATTAAAAATAAATATGTGGGAAGAACCTTCATTCTGCCCACCCAGGCACAGCGTGAAGCTGCTGTTAACATTAAACTGAATGTTTTAAGGAGCAGTGTAGAGGGTAAGCGGGTTGTTATGATTGATGACTCCATTGTCCGTGGAACAACCTGTGCCAACATCATCCGTGCACTGAAAGATGCCGGAGCAAAAGAGGTGCATATGCGTGTTTCCTCGCCGCCGTTTTTGTGGCCTTGTTACTTTGGAACAGACATTCCCTCCCGGGATTGCCTGATGGCGGTTAAATACAGCATAGAAGAAATCAGAGAAAAAATCGGTGCTGATTCCTTAGGCTATTTGAGTATTGATGGTCTAAAAGAAGCAACCAAAGCATTAAATTGTGATTATTGTCAGGCGTGCTTTACTGGGACATATCCTATGGATGTTCCGCACGTAGTTGATGAAGCAGAATACAAACACACCAAGGAGGGCAAAAAATGAGTACAGCATACAAAGCAGCCGGCGTTGACGTTGAGGCTGGTTACGAGGCAGTAAAACTGATGAAAGAACACGTGAACAAAACCTTTACATCCGGTGTTTTAAGCGGATTAGGTGGTTTTGGCGGTTTATTTGAACTGGGCAAGGGTTATGAAAACCCCGTCTTGGTTTCCGGCACGGATGGCGTTGGCACCAAGCTCAGACTTGCATTTTTGATGGACAAGCATGATACCATCGGTCAGGATTGCGTGGCAATGTGTGCAAATGACATTGCTTGCTCCGGTGCAAAACCCCTGTTTTTCTTAGATTATCTTGCAGTGGGCAAAAACGTACCCACTCGCATTGCTGAAATTGTTAAGGGTGTGGCAGATGGCTGCCTTTTGGCAGGCGCTGCTTTAATCGGCGGTGAAACCGCTGAAATGCCCGGTTTTTATGAAGTGGATGAATATGACCTGGCAGGCTTCTGCGTGGGCGTTGTTGATAAGGATAAGATTGTTGACGGCACAAAAACAAAGAAAGGTGACGTACTGGTTGGTATCGCTTCTTCCGGCATTCACTCAAATGGCTATTCTTTAGTTCGTAAGATTTTTAACTTAGATTCAGAGGGTGCAAAAGAACGTTTGGCAGAAAAACCTGCTGGTTTAGATGTCACCTTGGGTGAAGCGCTGTTAACACCGACTAAAATTTATGTAAAACCCCTCTTATCTGTGATTGAAAACTTTGGCATTCATGCAGTTTCTCATATCACCGGCGGTGGTTTTTATGAAAATATTCCTCGTATGTTGCCTGATGGCTTGCATGCAGAAATTAAAAAGAACAGCTACGAAGTTCCTGCCATCTTCCGTTTGATGGAAGAAACAGCCGGACTTTCTGAACGTGACCTTTATAACACCTTTAACATGGGTATCGGTCTTTGTCTGGCAGTTGAAAAAGACAAGGCAGATGCCATTGTCAGCCACTTAAACGCTATGGGCGAAAAGGCTTGGGTGATTGGTGAAGTGGCAGAAGGCGGCGGCGACGTTGTTTTAGGCTAAGGGATTACCGAGTATTTTAACACCTCGAAAGCGAAAATCCGCCTTTAAAAATCAAAGTTCGGATTACTCACTTTCGGTTAGGCTAAGGGGAATGCATATGGAAAATAAAAAACGAATTGGCGTTTTAGTTTCCGGCGGCGGTACAAACCTGCAGGCTTTGATTGATGCACAGGCAAGGGGCGAGCTTACAAGCGGCGAGATTGCCGTTGTGGTAGCAAGCAAACCCGGTGTTTATGCATTAGAGCGTGCAGCTAAAGCCGGAATCGAAGGTATTGTGGTAGAAAGAAAAAGTTTTAAAGACAAAGCCTCTTTTGAAGCAAAACTTGTAGAAGAACTTGCAAAACGCCAAATTGATATTTTAATTTTAGCCGGCTTTATGCTGGTACTTTCTGATGATTTTGTCAAAAAGTTTCCTGACAGAATCATCAATGTACATCCTGCACTCATACCGTCATTTTGCGGCGATGGATTTTATGGACTTCATGTTCATGAACGTGCCCTTGAGTACGGCGTAAAAGTAACGGGTGCAACAGTGCACTTTGTGAATGAAGTGACAGATGGCGGTGCCATTATTATGCAAAAGGCTGTGGAGATTCCTGAGGGGATTTCAGCAGAAGATTTGCAGCAAAAAGTTATGAAAGAGGCAGAGCATATTTTGCTCCCCAAAGCAGCAGAGCTTTTATGTGCCGGCAGAGTGAAACGTGACGGTCGGCGCGTTGTGATTCAATAAAATTTTGACAAAAGAAGGGAAGAGTACAATGGCAAAAAGAGCATTACTGAGCGTATCAGATAAAACAGGCATTGTAGAATTTGCAAAAGGTCTTTTAGATTTAGGTTTTGAAATTGTTTCCACAGGCGGAACAAAAAAAGCGTTAGAAGCAGCAGGTTTAGCTGTTACTGGCGTATCTGAAATTACCGGTTTTCCTGAATGTTTAGACGGTCGTGTTAAAACTCTGCATCCCAAAATTCATGCAGGTATCCTGGCAATGCGTTCTAACCCTGAACACATGGAGCAGCTTAAAGAATTAGGCGTTGACACCATTGATGTTGTTGCAATCAATCTGTATCCTTTTAAGGAGACCATTCAGAAAGAGGGCGTAACCTTAGAAGATGCTATTGAAAACATTGACATCGGCGGTCCTACCATGATTCGTGCTGCAGCTAAAAACTATCAGGACGTTGCTGTTGTGGTTGACCCGGCAGATTATGAAACTGTTTTGGCTGAATACAAGGCAGCAGGCCAGGTGAGCCGTGATACAAAATTCTACTTAGCTTACAAAGTATTTGAACATACTGCAAGCTATGATACTTTAATTTCTACATATTTAAGAAAGACAATCGGCAAGGAACTCTTCCCGAAAAATCTTTCCCTCACCTTTGAAAAAGTGCAGGATATGCGCTATGGTGAAAACCCCCATCAGCAGGCTGTATTCTATAAAGAAGTTGGCCCCTGCAGCGGTACACTTTCTGCAGCTAAACAGCTTCACGGTAAGGAACTTTCTTACAACAACATTAACGATGCTAACGGCGCTCTGGATTTGGTAAAAGAATTTACTGAGCCTACCGTTGTAGCATCCAAGCACGCTAACCCCTGCGGCGTTGGTACAGGCGAGACCATTTATGAAGCTTATATGAAGGCTTACGAGGGTGACCCTGTATCTATCTTTGGCGGCATTATTGCAGCAAACCGTGAGATTGATGCTGCAACTGCTACTGAGATGAGCAAAATTTTCCTGGAAATCATTGTGGCTCCTTCTTTCTCTAAAGAAGCTATTGAAATTTTAACACAGAAGCAGAACATCCGTCTTTTGGAACTGCCCAGCATAGCTGTTAAACCCGACATTAACGACTTTGATATGAAAAAGGTTATGGGTGGTCTTTTGGTTCAGCAGCGCGATGTTGAGCTTTATGATGAAGAAAACTGGACAGTTGTCACCAAAGCACAGCCCACAGAACAGCAGATTCGTGATTTGAAATTTGCTTGGAAGGTTGTTAAACACACCAAATCCAATGCTATTGCGGTTGCAAAAGATAATATGTCCATCGGTGTTGGCCCCGGTCAGACAAACCGTGTTATGGCTGCAAGAATTGCCCTTGATTATGCAGGCGAGCGTGCAGAGGGCGCATCCCTTGCTTCCGATGCTTTCTTCCCCTTCCCGGATACCGTTGAAGAGGCTGCAAAAGCAGGCATCAAGGCTATCATCCAGCCTGGCGGCTCTAAAAAAGACCAGGAATCCATTGACGCTTGTGATAAGCACGGCATTGCAATGGTGTTCGTAGGTATGCGTCACTTTAAACACTAATCATCTGAAAGGACAGAACGATATGAAAGTATTGGTTGTTGGCGGCGGCGGCCGTGAACATACAATTTTATGGAAACTGGCTCAAAGCCCCTTAAAACCGGAGCTGTATGCAGCACCTGGTAATGGCGGCATTGCGCAAATTGCAACTTGTGTAGGCATTAAAGCAACGGATGTTGACGGCGTTGTGGCTTATGCAAAAGAAAATAAAATGGACTTTGTAGTAGTTGCACCGGATGACCCCTTAATGTTGGGCATGGTAGACCGTTTGGAGGCTGAGGGTATTAAAGCCTTTGGTCCCAGACAGAATGCGGCTATCATTGAGGGTAGCAAGGTGTTCTCAAAAGAGCTGATGAAGAAATATCAGATTCCCACAGCAGCATATGAAGTTTTTGAAGATGCCGAAGCGGCTATCAGCTATTTAGAAACTGTTTCTTACCCCACAGTTATCAAGGCTGAAGGCTTGGCCCTTGGTAAAGGCGTTATCATTGCTGAAAACTTTGAAGAAGCAAAGGCCGCTGTCAATGACATGATGTGTGATAAGGTCTTTGGTGATGCAGGTAATCGTGTTGTCTGCGAAGAATTTTTAACCGGTAACGAGGTTTCTGTTTTAGC
>JAZSJR010000111.1:0-1898 GCA_045534415.1 Clostridia bacterium | reverse complement strand
TACCAATACTCATGTAGGACAGAGACTAATATTAAAAGAATGCAAGCCCTTTTCTGTGTAAAGTATATAGCTTTACACAGAAAAGGGTAACTTTATTTTTGATGTGATAAAAATGAGACTTTATAAGGGTTTTATTGATGTTATTAATAATTTTCCTATAATAAATTATTATGCACACCTGTAAAGTTATTTTGGTTTACATAGTTTTGTGGGTGACAAGTGATTTTCTTGCGTCCTGATAAAAACTACATTCGTTGAGTTAATGTATGGGGTATTTTTGGTTAATTATGATATACATTTTATGGTAAAATAGTGTGGGGTTGACTATGTTTTTTGTTTTGGAAAGCTTAAATGTGTCAGGAGAAGTTTATTCCTGATGGATTGCATCCCTGTGATGCAGGGCATGTTCTGATTGCGGAGCGCCTTGGGTAATTTCCTGCTTTCTTTATAAATGCATATCGTTTTGGGTTGTGACTAAAAAGAAAAATGAAAGGTTTTTTCAGATAACTCTTTACCTTTAGGTCAAAGTGTGATATAATATTTGTCAAATTGTATTTATGTTAGGAGAGTTAAAATGGAATTGTCAGCATTACAAAAGGCAAGATACGAATATGCACCGAAGCTGCCACAAATGTTACGTGGTGGTATCGCTGAAATCAGCGTTTGTGAGGGTGCTGAAACAAAGAGTGTAGCAGATTGTGAAAAAATTCAGGCACTGTTTCCTAATACATATGGTAAAAAGGAGATTGTGTTCCAAAAGGGTCAGAACACATCTGTAGCTAAAAAACAGGTTGTTGGTGTTATTCTTTCCGGTGGTCAGGCTCCGGGCGGTCACAACGTTATTTGCGGTTTATATGACGCGTTAAAATCAACCAATCCCGATAACGTGCTTTATGGCTTTAAAAATGGCCCCATTGGTTTAATTAACGATGATTACATCATTTTTGATGATGCCTATATTGATGCATACAGAAACACCGGCGGTTTTGACATCATCGGTTCCGGCAGAACCAAGCTTGAAACCAATGAACAGTTTGCAATTGTTGCTGAGGTTTGCAAAAAGCATGGCATCACAGCTGTTGTTATCATCGGCGGTGACGACTCTAACACAAACGCAGCTGTTTTAGCTGAATATTTTGCAGCAAACAATACAGGCGTTCAGGTAATCGGTTGTCCCAAGACCATTGATGGCGAACTTAAAAACGAAGACATTGATTGTTCCTTTGGTTTTGACACTGCAACCAAGACTTACAGTGAAATCATCGGTAACATTGGTAGAGATGCAAACTCTGCAAAAAAATACTGGCATTTTGTTAAGGTTATGGGTCGTTCCGCATCTCATGTTGCTTTGGAATGTGCGCTGAAGACTCAGCCCAACATCTGCCTGATTTCTGAAGAAGTTGCAGAGAAGAAAATGTCACTTTCCCAGATTGCAGATTACATTGCGGATTCTGTTGCAACAAGAGCTGCTAATGGCATGAACTTTGGTGTTGCTCTTATTCCTGAAGGCGTTGTAGAATTTGTTCCTGAATTCTCTGTTTTGATTGCTGAAATTAATGAACTTTTAGCAGGCAGCAAGGCTGATGAGTTTAATGCGCTGCCTACATGGGATGCAAAATATGCATTTATTAAGAACGGCTTAACTCAAGCTTCTATGGAAGTGTTTGCAATTCTGCCTCAGGGCATTCAGCAGCAGCTGTTCTTAGAGCGTGACCCTCACGGCAACGTGCAGGTTTCCTTAATTGAATCTGAAAAATTGTTCTCTGCCATTGTTGCAGATAAGCTTGCGGAAAGAAAGAAAGCTGGCACATATAACGGTAAGTTCTCTCCGATTCATCATTTCTTAGGTTATGAGGGCAGATGTGCTTTCCCATCTAATTTTGATGCTGACTATTGCT
>JAZSJR010000199.1:0-4139 GCA_045534415.1 Clostridia bacterium | reverse complement strand
TCATCACCGGCAATTCTGAGTGACTGGCTGGATACAATACCGCCATAAGAAATAACTGCCACTTCACTTGTGCCGCCGCCAATATCAACAACCATGCTACCGGTGGGTTCTGAAACAGGCAGACCTGCACCAATAGCTGCTGCCATAGGTTCTTCAATCAAATATGCACTTTTAGCACCAGCAGATAAAACTGATTCCTCAACCGCGCGACGCTCAACCTCTGTTACACCAAAGGGAATACAAACCACAACTCTCGGTTTAACGATAGATGACGGATATGCTTTCTTAATAAAATATTTCATCATTGCCTGTGTGCTGTCAAAATCAGCAATAACACCGTCTTTTAAGGGGCGGATAGCCACAACATTACCCGGTGTTCTACCAATCATCTCTTTTGCCTCGCTGCCGACCTTTAAAATTTTGCCTTCAGCTTTGTTAACAGCCACAACAGAGGGCTCACGCAAAATAATGCCCTTTCCTTTTAAGTAAACCAACGTGTTCGCAGTACCTAAGTCAATACCAATGTCTTTTCCCAATGCCATTTTCTATTCCTCCCAAATCATTTCAATATCAAATTCTTCCTGCAAAATTTTTCCCAATTTTGCAAGAGGCAATCCAACAACGTTGTAATAGTCCCCATCTAATTTTTCAACAAACAAACCGCCAAGACCCTGCACACCATAACTGCCGGCTTTATCCATAGGCTCATTTGTGCTTACATACGACTCAATTTCTCTTTCAGAAAGCTCTTTAAAATAAACCTTCGTTTCTTCCGTCACGCTGATGCTTTTGCCATCTCGGCACCGCAGTACCGTAAGGCCTGTCAAAACACTGTGACAGTTCCCCGAAAGCCGGGAAAGCATCTCCTTAGCATCCTTTTTATCCTGCGGTTTTGTTAAAATTTCGTCCTCAAAAACAACAACTGTATCTGCCCCGATTATCAGTGCATTTTGGGGCTGTGTTTTTGCAACATCCGCCGCTTTTAAAAGAGAAAGGCTCTGCACGGCCATAGAGGGCGAAATTCCCTCATTCATGGTTTCATCCGCCTGAGATGGCACCACCACAAAAGGCAATCCGATTTGCTCTAAAATTTCCCGCCGTCTGGGAGAGCCTGAAGCTAAGATAATCTGCGTGCTTTGAGGCAGGCGAACTCTATGCTGACCCATAAAACAACGCTCCATCCATTACCGTATAAATATTATACTCTACATTTTAATAAGTAACTCTTTTATTATACCCAAATTTATCCTTAATTGCAAGAGCAAAAATATTTTTCTTCTAAAATACGAGAGCCAAGATTCCTTCATACTGTTTATCGTCCGGTAGACCCAAAGCCACCGGCTCCTCGCTCTGTTTCTGGCAATTCTAAAACCTCAGAAAACTCAGCCCGAATCACCGGAGCAAAAACCATCTGTGCAATTCTCTCGCCGGGCGAAATGGTGTAGTCCTCCGGCCCCAGATTGATGAGCCCTACCGATATCTCACCCCGGTAGTCAGAATCCACAACGCCCACACCGTTCGAAAGGCAAATACCATGCTTAACACCCAAACCGCTTCTTGCATATAAATAGGCAACCGCCTCAGCATTCGGCAACGCAATTGCAATCCCCGTGGGTATCTTTGCCATTGCCCCTTTCTTCAAAACCAATGGTTCTGAAATATTGGCCGATAAATCCATTCCGGCAGCGCCCGCGCTGGCATAGAAAGGCATCTCTGCCACCTTTCCGTTTTCGCTTTCTATCCGCTTAATTAAAACTTTCATTTCGTCACCTCATTGCATCCCGCGGTAAAAATGTCCGCGAGTGAAATTCCCCTCAGGGGCACAAACTTTTTCTCCACTAAGCCCCTCTAGATATTCTTTAATCACACGTTTACACGCGTCATAATCCTCATCCATAAAACAAAGCCTCACAGCATCAATTCCCAACACCTGCACTTCATCCATCCTGTCTGCCATGTAAATGGGTTTTGCATTATAAATCACATTACCGCACTTGGTGGGCTGCACAGGGAACTTTTCGCCCTTTCTGTCAAGTAAGGCAAAATTTCCATTACCACAAGCTGACTCATCGTCACATAAACCATTGCTTTTAATCACGCAGTTTGCCATCAGCATCAGCGGCAACCGACCATAGCCAATCACCTCTAAAGGCACATCGGTCTTTCGGCTGACAGCACAAATGCCTTTCATATTAAGTTCCGGGGATAAAACCACCCGGCTCGCACCCAGGGTCGCCAGCCTTTCAACGGTTTGACCGTTTGTCACATTGAGCCTGTGACCGCCCACCATATTCTTACCTTTTGCCGATGCAATCTGCCCCAAATTCTGCACGCACACATGGTCTGCATCCTTTAGGCCATGCTGCCCCTCACGAAACAAGGGTGCAAACTGCAAAACAGGCTCTTTCACCAAATGAGCCAAATGCCACAAATATTCCGGCATATAAACCCGGGATATGCCGCTCTCGGCCGCTGCCAAAAGCTGCGCCTCTGTTGTCACTTCTGCGCAAAGCTCCACGGCTTTATTCTGCTTTCCTGCCTCAACCTGCATCGGCACCTCTTCCGGCAACTTGCGCCGATAGCTTTCCGCTATCATCGTTTCAAGTTCCTCTGCTGCCTGCCGTCTAAGCGCGTTCAATGCCTTAATAGGAACGGCAACGTTACCGGATACATAAATATCTGTTTCCTTAGCATAAAAAGGTGTTTCACCCAATTTTTCAAGCTGTTCTGCCATGCGCTCTTTCTCCGTTGCGCGTACCCGGGCAGTTTCACAAACATCACCAACAACCGTCGCCGTCGTGCCGTCTTCTGCCGTCATAGAAAGCACCAAAGGCTCTCCCTCAACAGCCTGCAGGGAAAGATACACCGGCATCTGTTTTTTCTGCTTCTCCAAAACAGGCAAACTGGAAGCAATTTTCACATCACTCACAGGGTCCATCATCTTGCCATAGCTACAACCATCAAAATAGCCGTAGCAAGACCCACCCCTGGAGAAAAACTTTAACATATCTTCAATTTCTTCATTTGTAGCGCCCACCGTTGCCGCACGTTTATATACCTGCGTCACCATCGCCACATACTCAGGGCTCTTCATCCGCCCCTCAATTTTCAGTGAGTGAACACCCATTTTATCAAGTTCCCGAACGCGGTCAGCAAGGCACAAATCCTTGGGGCATAAAAGTGCCTGTGTGGGTGTAATCGGCTTTCCATCCTTTAAAAGGGTATATGGCAAACGGCAGGGCTGAGCGCATCCCCCACGGTTACCGCTTCGACCGCCCAGTAAACTGCTCATCAGGCATTGACCGGAATATGAAATGCAAAGGGCACCATGAACAAAATATTCAAGTTCCGCCTGAGTATGCCTGCAAATAGAGGCAAGCTCGTTCTTTGTTACCTCCCGGGCAAGTACCACTCGCTTAACACCTAAATTGGCCAAAAGATTCACGCCTTGGCTATTCGTCACTGTCATCTGCGTGCTGGCGTGCACCGGCATGTCCGGCAGTTCCTGCCGCACCCGGCTTAAAAGACCTAAATCCTGAATAATCAAAGCATCCACACCAATGGCATATAAATATCGTATAAAGGCCATGGCATCTGAAAGCTCTGTTTCTTTCATCAATGTGTTACAGCAAACGTAAACCTTCACACCTCTTGTGTGGCAAAAATCCACAGCATGCAAAAGCTCCTCATCTGAAAAGTTTTGTGCATTTTTTCTGGCACTGAACCGTGCACCACCAACATACACTGCATCCGCACCATAATTTACTGCTGCACAAAGCGCTTCAAAGCTTCCTGCAGGAGATAATAGTTCCACGCCGTAACACCGTCCTTTCATGCAAATCAAAATGTAAAAAAACAGAGTCTGCCCATAACAAGCAGACCCTAACCATCACATTATTTTTTAACATAGTCCTTAACCAACGCTTCCAACAGCTCATCTCTTTCAATTTTACGAATGAGCGCTCTTGCATTGTTATGGCTTGTGATATAAGTCGGATCGCCGGATAAAATATACCCTACCATCTGACTAACCGGATGATAGCCTTTTTCTTCTAGCGCTTGATACACCGTTGTAATAACAGACCGAATGTAATCATCCCTGTTGACTCCAAACTGATATTTCTGCGTTTCATTAATAT
>JAZSJR010000207.1:0-2590 GCA_045534415.1 Clostridia bacterium | reverse complement strand
TGTGTGCGAGCACCCAGCAGTCACCTTCGGCTCATCTGCGCATGGCTCATTGCTACACGCAAACTTTCAGTTTTAAGGTGAATTTCGCCATGCTGTAAAAAGCAGAACATTAATGGAATTTGAAGAATTGATACAGAATAAGCCGGCTACATGAGCCGGCTTAAGTATTTTTGGAAAGGGATTCCGAAATCTCTGGGAATTGCGTCGTTTGTGGCTTCCTCAATAGCCGGTTGCAGGAATTCAACCGTGCGGTCCATGGCCTCCTGCAAAGGGGTTCTTTTTACCAAATAACCGCAGATGGCGGAGGCAAACAAATCGCCTGTGCCTGAGAAGCTGACACCGGTATATGGGGTGCTTGTGCAGGCAAATTCTTCACGGGATACTGCCAAATTGGTTACGTACGTACCATCGTCATCTTCCTGCAAAATACCCGTTACGATAACGGTTTGGGTTTTGGAACTACGTTCCAGTAAGGTAATGCATATGTCCTGAATGCGCGGCAAGTAGTCTTCCTCATGGCGATGTGCATATAAGGCGTCGTAGGAAACATCTGCTAAGAGGCAGGCCTCCGTAAGGTTCGGTGTAAGTACCGTGGCAAGTTCACTCAGTTCCTGCATTCCCTTTATAAAAGAATCATTACAGAAGGGATGAGGACGTCCGTGGTCGCCTAAAACAGGGTCCATCAGATAAAGAGTATCGGCCTTCTGAAATTTTGTTAAAAAGGACTTCACTTTTTCAATCTGGGCAGGACTTGCCAGATAGCCGGAGCAGATACCGTCGAAGGATACATTCATTTTTGACCATTCTTCGGTAAAGAAGTCCATGCGGTCCGTGTAATCATCACAGTAATAGCCGGGAAAGCCCGTTTGTGCGGTTAATACAGCAGTGGGAAGGGGGCAAGCCTCTATTCCCAAAGCAGAGATTACCGGGATGGCAGCAGTCAGAGAACATCTGCCGAAGCCGGATAAATCATTGATTAATGCTATTTTTTTCATTATTGTCACCTATCAGAAACTTTAAAAGTTCTTCTCGTCTTTTTTCGATTTTTTCTCTTTACTTAATTGCAGGAACAGGCCGGATTTTTTCAGTGCCGGACGCAGTGCCAGATAAATAACGGAGGCACAAAATACAGCTACCACTGCATTGACGCTGGTAGTGATAGTGGCCATTTTTGCCAAAGCCTTGGAGAGATCCTGAGGCACGCCTAAAAAGTAGGTTTTGTAATAGTAGCCTACCAAGGGGTCTGCAATAATGTTAAATACCATACCACTGATGCATGCGGTAATAGTAGCTCCTGTCACGTATTTTTTGGTGTTTTTACGTGTGATTTTGAAAACAGTGTGTGCTACAAAGCCCACAATCAAACCAATACATAATTTCAGTAAAAAGGTTTTGGGAGCACTGGTTACATAAGCAGTGGTTAAGTCGCCGATGGTCATACCCACGGCACCGGATAAACCACCCCAGAAACCGCCTAATAAAAGGGCTGCCAGTACACAGAATACATTGCCGAAGTGGAAGGCGGTCTTTTCGGGACCAACCGGAATATCAATTTTCAGGAAGGCAAAGCCTATGTAGCAAAGTGCGGCAAACAGACCTGCCTGTGCCAGCTTTGAAGTGTCGGTTTTGTTAAAGTCATCACTGAAGCCATGCAGTGCATTATAAAGTCCTTTCAGTAAGAGCAAAACGCTTAAGAACACAAAGGTCAGGGAAAAAGAATAGGGCTTCTCTAATTTGATTTTTTCTGCAGACAGGGCTTCTGCACGTTCTTCCAGTGCTTCTAAATCTCCGATAAGCACACCGTCTTCAATTTGCTTAATCTGTTCATTAACATGTGTAAGCTCATCGCGGGGGATAATGGATTCCGCATAAGAGTTGTTGTACGTGGTGATTGCCAAAATAATGGATATAATCAGCAAAACACCGCTTACAATTAATAAACTATAACTTTTTTTCTTCATAAAAACATCTCCTCAATTGTTCAAGTGTAAGGTTACTGTTATTTTTTTACAACAAAAGTGGCAATGCGAAAAGTGCCAAAATAGTATTTTTTAACCATGCCAGTTGTGGCATTGTCAAAAATTGTCGAAAAAAAATTATTGACATTTGTTTATTAATCCTTTATAAATGTGTGTGGATTGAATCTTAAAGCAGAGTCTTTCCGAGCAATTTTTACGGACCACTCCTATAGGAGTCGAGGCCATACGGACAGCCGGGTCCACTGCCGATTGGCGGCTTGCCGCCTTATTGATTGAGTTAAAAGCTCAAATTTTATAAGTTTTGTAATGTTTCAGGAGCTGCGTAGCAGCGGTTTTGCGAATGGGGTTCTGAAGCGTTACAGTTAGTTAATGTGCATCTGCACAAACTTGTGAAACGGTCAATAAGAGTAGTAAAAGTATTGTTGCTATATAGACTCTGAGAATCCTATTTATTCATCCTGCGACTTTAGTTGGGTAAAGTGTTAGTCGGGACAAGTGCCCGATATGATTGCCGAAATAGGGATAAAAGAAGATGAATGAAGCGCAAGTTGTGTTGAACAGCTTGCGTTTTTTTGTTCACCTGTCAGAGCCGGTAGCCCCAAATATGCTGG
>JAZSJR010000097.1:0-1546 GCA_045534415.1 Clostridia bacterium | reverse complement strand
AAATTTTAACTTGCCCCTTTTTTGATAAAAAGAGAAGCCAAGTAATACTTGGCTTCCTTTCCGTTTCTTGACTTATTTTGTTTCATCAGCATATTTCCAACAATACTCACCCGCATGTTTTTGTATGCCTTTTGCTGCATCACGAATACATTTTGCGCTGATGTGCGTTGCTTTCACGGCATCCGAAACAGAAGGATATGTCCTGACAATAGCACCATCATCCGTCAATTGAATTACTGGTCGCGCTTTCCCTGCCGGTGTCTGTTGAATTTGAAATGGTGCCGGTTTTCCTTCGGCTATAAAATACTCATTTACTTCTTTATAGCGGTCTTGCGGAACCAATTTCTTCATCTTTGGCAGATTAAAGTCATTGAAATGAATGTATTGGAACTTATGCTTCGGATTAGTTTGGCACACCCAACGTGGCTTCTGCTTCATCGCAAAGACATAGGCAGAGCCGCATTCAGCACAATGCAACATACCATCTACTGGATAGTTTTGACTTGAATTGCGTTTATAGTCACATCCAGAACACTTCCAATAGAAACCATCAAACTGTCCATCTGCTGCAACCATGTCTTTTCCACACAATGGACAACGTTGCTCATGCTGTTTTGATGAATCAACATACGGTGCAAGTAATTCATCAATTTTTATTTGTTTCTGATACATTCTGCAAATATCGCTATTACTAAAGCGTGTCATGATTTCACCGGTTGTGCCGGTGTAACTCAATGAATTCAAGGAACCAGTCCATACAACATTTTCATCGAACAGAAGAATTTTTTCATGCATACCTTTCTTAGGAATTACAAGAACACCATGTTCCTTGAGTATTCTGTGACATTCTCTGTATGTATCGGCTTCTTTCTTTCCAAAGTCATCCAATGCTTTTGTTACGACAACAAAACGCACTCCCCTTGAAATGCAATCTGAAATTGCAGGCAACAAGTCCGACAAACGATTATAGGTCATAAAAGGTGAAAAAACCACAACTTGCTCTCTCGCCATACACAAGTCATAAATGAAGTTGTCCCTGAAATCGCTTTCATTACAGATTGAAACCGTTTCGTTTCCAGAGAAACTTCCCTCAATCGTATTCTTTTGAACGAATGTAAGCATTGGAAACATTTCTTTTGCATCCAAAACAGGATACCTGTCTGTCAAATATTTCAACAATGTTCCAAAGGAATTATCTTGGGATTTCTTCACACAATATTTTATATTTCCTACAAAATACAATTTGAACTTAGTGCGTGTAACGGCAACATTGAACATCTTTTGTAAAGAAGCATTTGAATCTTCTGAGTCAATAAACAAATTTGCCTTCCAATGCGGTTCATCAATGACAAAATCAAAAATGACAATTTCCGCTTCTGCTCCCTGGAATTGATGAATTGTGCCCGCCCTAACAAGACCCAAATCGTCACAGCCAATATTGTCATAATGAACTTTTATATACTTCTCCAATAATTTTGCATGGGGTTTATAGGGGGCAACAAGCAAAACAACAGGATGTTCTTTCTTTTCCTTTTTACTTCTATAT
>JAZSJR010000091.1:0-13868 GCA_045534415.1 Clostridia bacterium | reverse complement strand
TTCGCACGCACGAACAATACCGTTTAAAAGTTTTTGGCTGTCAAACATCTGTCTTGAGCCATCCTTTTTAATGACCATTAAGGGAATGCTCTCCACCTTTTCATAGGTGGTGAATCTTTTTTGGCAGTTTAAGCATTCTCTTCTCCGTCTGATGGCTTCGTGCTCATCAGTAGGTCTTGAGTCAATAACTTTGCTGTCCGCAGCATCACAATAAGGGCATTTCATAAGATGTTTCATCCTTTCGCCGCTATGCGGCAGTTATTTATAGATTCTGCTCTTTATTAATACTAAAATATATGTTGCTCGATGCGTTCTGTTAGCATCAGCAATATCGTTCCCACTCATAGACTTCGTTATGTTCCTTTTCATAACCAATGGTAGAACTGGGTCCGTGACCGGGGTATACGCACACACTGTCATCTAAGGCAAATAAAGTATTTTTAATGCTTTTTACCAGTGACGGCAAGCTGCCTGTGGGAAAATCCGTACGACCTATGCCGCATCGAAATAACGTATCCCCTGAAAACAGTTTGTCCTCACATAAAAGGCAAATCGAACCACTGGTATGCCCCGGCGTTGCAAGCACAAAAAACTCGCAGCTACCGGCAGAAAAGCTTTCACCATCTGACAGCAAACCGTCCGGCTCTAAAACCTCTGCTTTTTTAGAAAAATATCCGTTAAAAGAAACCTTGCGGCTAAAATAATTTTCCTTTTCTGCCGCACCGAGGTAAAGCTTTGCTCCGGTTTCTTTCACCACATCAAAAGCGGCACCAATATGGTCGTAATGACAATGAGTCAAAACCACAAATTTAACCTTATATCCCTTTGCACGGATATGAGCTATTATACGCTCACCCTCATCACCTGGGTCAATCACCACAAGTGCCTCTGGGTCACCAACTAAATAACAATTTTCTTCAATGCTTCCAACTGTAAGCGTTTCTAAAACCATACAAAGTGCTCCTTTTACGCATTGGTTCTGGTAACTTCAAATACGCCACCCAGATTCGACAGTTTTTTCACCACAATTTCAAGCTGTTCTTTTGAATTGACCTCAATGGTAATATAAATATAAGCAATTTGTTCTTTCGTCGTCTTGGTGTGTACTGCAGAAAGAGGAATTTTCATTTCGTAAAGCATGCCGGTAATTTCAGCCAAAAGACCTTGTCTGTCATAGGATGCAACCTGAATTTCAGCAAGATATGCTGAGCCTCCGGCACAGGATTCCTCCCAATAAACTTTCATCAAACGGCCTGTGCCTGTGGGAGACTTTTCTTCTGCCTTAATGTTGGGGCAATCGGCACGATGCACCGAAACCCCACGACCGCGGGTAATGTAGCCAACAATGTTATCTCCCGGCACCGGGTTACAGCATCGTGACAATCTGACAAGGCAGTTTTCAATGCCTTCAACCACAATGCCGCAGCCGGAACTTTTTTTCTTTTTAGTAGTCGATGCCGGCATCATTACCGCCGCATCATTTTTATGGGTTAAGCGATATTCTTCTTTCAGGCGCGAAAGCACCTTATTCACTGTTAAGCCGCCAAAACCAACAGCCGCATACATATCATCTTCTGTATGGAAGCCGTATTTTTTTAATATCAGCTTTTCAATCCACTCGGGTTTAAATAACTCACCATGGCTCATGCCAATGCGTTTGAGTTCTTTATCAATCATATCCTTACCGCGAAGAATGTTTTCCTCACGGCGTTCTTTTTTAAACCATTGGTTAATTTTTGTTCTCGCCTGAGATGTTTTACAAATCTTCAGCCAGTCACGGCTGGGACCGTGAATAGCAGAGGATGTCATAATATCAACAATATCACCATTTTGCAGATTATAATCCAAAGTTGCAATTTTACCATTCACCCGCACGCCCGCCATACGGCATCCTACGGCACTATGAATGGCAAAAGCAAAGTCAATGGGGGTTGAGCCTGCCGGCAGATTAATAACATCACCTTTCGGCGTAAAGACAAATACTTCATCTGCAAATAAATCTATCTTTAAGGTTCTCATAAAATCATCAGAATCCACAGTTTCATTCTGAATTTCGAGAATCTTTCCAATCCACTCAAGCTTTTCATCCATATCGCTTTGGCCACTGGTACCCTCTTTATATTTCCAGTGAGCTGCGATACCAAATTCCGCTATTTTATGCATTTCCTTAGTACGGATTTGCACCTCAAAGGGAATGCCGCTGGGACCCATAACTGTTGTATGCAAAGATTGATACATATTCGGTTTGGGCATTGCAATATAGTCTTTAAAACGCCCCGGAATGGGATAATACAATTCGTGCACCATACCAAGAACTGCGTAACAGTCCTTTACGCTGTCAACAATGGCACGAACGGCAAATAAATCATAAATTTCATCAATGCTCTTATTTTGGGCATACATCTTTCTGAAAATGCTGTAAAAATGCTTAGCACGACCCATAAGCTGGGCAGAAATGCCGATTTCAGAAAGCTTTTGCCGGAAAGTTTCTATAATATCATCAATGTACTGTTCACGTTCTTTTCTTTTCTGGCTGATGGATTCCGTAATTTCTTTATAAGCAATGGGGTCTAAGTACCGAAGTGATAAATCTTCAAGCTCCCATTTGATTTTAGACATACCAAGTCTGTGAGCCAGTGCCGCATAAACCTCCAGGGTTTCTCTAGCTTTTTCACGCTGCTTATCCTCAGACATAGCCTTAAGGGTCCGCATATTATGCAAGCGGTCAGCCAGCTTAATTAAAATAACGCGGATGTCTTTTGCCATGGCAAGAAACATTTTACGCAGGTTTTCAATCTGCTGGTCTTCTTTGTTGGTATATTGAATTTTGCTCAGCTTAGTAACACCGTCAACAATAATACCAACACTGTCACCAAATTCTCTGGAAACGTCAGAGACCGTACAGTCTGTATCCTCAACCACATCGTGCAAAAGCGCACCCACCAGGCTGTCGCAATCCAGTTCTAAATCTGCCAAAATGTGCGCAACAGCCAAGGGGTGAATGATATATGGTTCACCCGTGTTGCGGAGCTGACCCTCATGAGCACTGTTTGCCAGTTCATAGGCTTTGGTCAGCTTTTCAATATCAAATTTTGGGTTGTAACTCTGAACCTTTTGAATCAGAGCCTCAAAAG
The DNA here is from genome assembly GCA_045534415.1 of Clostridia bacterium. GTDB lineage: Bacteria > Bacillota > Clostridia > UBA1381 > UBA9506 > UMGS755. The sequence continues at coordinate 10,734 of JAZSJR010000091.1, read as the reverse complement.
ATTTTTCGTCCATACAATTTCTCCCTACTATGACGAAAGCCGCATATCTTTTAACAATATCTGCGCTCTGCGCTCACCTCTGTATATGTTTGACTCAAGACAAAATGCAATTTCAACCGGTGCACCTACTGTCAGCTTCTCTGCTAAGTTCCCCATGGAAAAGCCTACAGCCTGCACTAAAACGTTACCATCAGAAAGAGTTAGACGTAAATGCTTGCCCTCGCTCATTGTGTGTATACCTTCAACCCGCAAACCGCCGCAATAAAAAACAGGGTTTGGATTACTCATACCAAAGGGCTCCATCACAGCCAGTTTATCCACCGTGTTTAAATTGGCATAGATAACAGGCAGTTGGGTATCAATTAAAAGTGTGGGAACAAAATCCTCTTCTGTAAGCAAATCTTTTGCATAGGCATTAATAGCTTTTCGAAAGGTTTCAATTTGGTCGGTTACAACCGTTAAACCTGCCGCAAGTTCATGCCCACCAAATCGAATTAAATGCTCTGAGCAACGAGAAAGCGCTTCAAACAAATTAAAGCCTTTAATGCTTCTGCCGGAACCTTTACTTTCTGCTCCGTCACTGCTGATTAAGATGCAAGGTTTATTATATCTTTCTGTGATTTTAGAAGCAACAATGCCAATAATACCACTATGCCAACCATCCTTGGATAAAACCAGAACAGAATCATTTCTAAGCTGCTCATCATTTTCCGTCAGCATACGGATGGCTTCGTCATAAGTTTCCTGTTCAATAGCCTGTCGCTCACGGTTAATATCATCCAATTGTCTTGCTTTTTCTTCTGCCACCTCATCTGTTTTGGCAAGCAAAAGCTCTACCCCAAGCTTGGGGTCATCCATTCGCCCTGCTGCATTAATACGAGGCGCCAAACCAAAACCCACAGAACCGGTTGAAATTCGCTCTGTATTCACACCAGTCTGCTTGATTAAAGCCTTAAGACCCGGATTATTTGTAACAGATAACCGCTCAAGACCATTTTTAACCAAAATTCTGTTTTCGCCAACAAGGGGCATAACATCAGCAATGGTACCAACAGATACAACATCAACATATTCTTTTAAAAATGACGTTTCATCCATAGAAAGTGCTTTTACAAGTCCCTGCAAAAGCTTAAAGGCAACACCCACACCGGCAAGATTTTTAAAAGGATACTCGCAATCCGGCTGTTTTGGATTCAGCACAGCCACAGCATGCGGAACCTCGCTCTTGCACTCATGGTGGTCTGTTACAATCACATCAATACCAAAGCTGTTTGCATAATCAACTTCTAACACTGAGGTAATGCCGCAATCAACTGTAATTAACAAATCAACCTGCTCGTTCCGGCAAAAATCTACTACAGTGGTTTTTAGGCCATATCCATCACGGAAACGGTCCGGAATCTGATACAACACTCGTTTTGCACCGGCTTCTTTTAAAAACCGAACCAAAACAGAGGTAGATGTAATACCATCCACATCATAATCACCAAAAACCAAAATTGTTTCTCCGTTTTTCAGCGCCCTCACAATTCTGTCCACCGCCTGAGCCATCCCTTTCATCAAAAAAGGGTCATGCAGTTTTTCAAAACCGGGGCTTAAAAAAGAAGAAAACGATTCAACACCGTAAAGCAACAAAATCTTTGCAACAAGCGGCGGAATGCCGTTTGACTGACTAAGTGACTGAATTGTATCTATATTATAATCAGGTGAATCCGTTGAGCGCAGCACCCATTTCTTTTTTTGCAATGGTTGCATGACTTTTCTCCCATCTGCTGCCTTGTGGCAGCTGACAACAATTATTCATTATAATTGTATCATACAGTTGTATATTTGGCAAGAGAAAAATCACTCCAAACCGCAAAATACTGATTGTTGCCACTTAGCTTGCACTAAATGTTGAGGTTAATTTCTATGAACGATTTAATGCATTTTTTCATATTATGTAGCATAAAGTTCTTCCTGCAAAGGAGACCTGATATGAAACCAGCATTTTTCGCCATAATAGGCGGCGATCAACGATATGCTTTGGCAGCCGATTATTTGCGTGCCCGCGGTGCCGAAGTGTGTGTATTTGGCTTTGACCATAGCACGATTTTCCATCAGGATGTCATATATGCAACGTCCCTTTCTGACGCCACCCAGGGTGCAGACTACATCATTTTGCCCCTGCCCTGTTCAGTCAGCGACGGATTTGTATCAATAGCAGGCGTTTTATCACCCATTCCCGTCAAAGAACTGCTCTCTGCCATTAGTCCCGGGCAAATGGTCTTTGGCGGCAAATTTGATGCCGGCTTACAAGCTGCCATTAACAAAATCGGAGCCACATGCTACGATTATGCTGATTGCGATGAATTTGCCGTGCTTAACGCCATTCCCACAGCAGAGGGGGCAATTGAAATCGCCATGCGGGAATTACCTGTTACGCTCCACGGCACAAATTGCCTTGTCATAGGCTTTGGTCGAATTGCAAAAATTCTTTGTCAAAAGTTGCAGGGGCTCGGTGCCCGGGTGAGTGCATCGGCACGGAAGGAAAGAGATCTTGCCTTTATGCACGCCTTGGGTTACTTGCCCATACACATTAAAGATTTATCATCCCACATAGGCGAAGCGCAGCTCATCATCAATACAGTACCGCAACTCATATTAACACACGACCTTTTGCAAGAAATTAAGAAAGACGCCCTTATCATTGACCTTGCATCCCGCCCCGGAGGCGTGGATTTTGACTATGCTAAAGCCTTGGGATTAAATACGATTCACGCACTGTCACTTCCCGGTAAGGTTGCACCCCAAACAGCGGCAGAAATCATTTGTAAAACCGTTATAAGTATCATAGAAAGGAAGGTGAACATATGAAAGATAAGACCATTGGTTTCGCCTTAACCGGCTCCTTTTGTACATTTAAAAAAGTAGTAAAAGAAATTGCTGTGCTTGCTGAAACAGGTGCAAACATCATTCCCATTATGTCGCAAATAGCCTATTCCACTGACACCCGCTTCGGAAAAGCCGCAGATTTTATAAGCGAGATTGAATCGATTACAAATCATAAAATCATTCACACCATTCCCGAAGCTGAGCCCATCGGGCCAAAAAATTTATTAGATGCCCTCATCATTGCGCCCTGCACCGGAAACACCCTTGCAAAGCTTGCTCTTGGCATTACCGATACCCCTGTCACCATGGCAGCTAAGGCAACACTCAGAAATCAGAATCCTGTTATCATTGCGGTTTCCACCAATGACGGTTTAGGCGGCAGTGCCAAAAACATCGGCGGGCTTTTAAACACACAAAATATCTACTTTGTGCCTTACGGTCAAGATGACCCCATATCTAAAACAAATTCCTTAGTTGCCGATATGACAAAGATTACAGAAACCACAAAAGCAGCACTTAGCGAAGTGCAGATACAACCTGTTCTTTTTTAACCGGTAACGCTCTTTTATGTTCCCTTGGTACTGCAAAAGAATCCGGCTCTCAGCATTGACATTTACCTGTTTTTGCTCTATAATATAATAAAACAAAAGATAAGAAAGGTGATTCCTATGAGTATTGAACAACTGTATCAGAAACAAAGGTTCATGCCATTCTTTCGCCCTGCCAATTACGAGGGGCTTTATAATGTAAAGCAAGACAGAAAATGGTGTATCCGGCAAGATATGCTGTATTATGTTCAAAATTACGGTAATACTTTCTATCAGCTTTGGCGTGCCGATTTGAAAAATAACGGTGCCAAAGAAGTTGTCCTTGAATTTTCTTCCCCTAGGATGGGGGAAGATTTCAGCGTTCTTTATACCATAGACGGCATTTTTATTTACCGCTTACTCTCCGGTGGCATCGAAATTTTCCGTTGGACGGATAAAGATGGCGTTCTTACACCTCTCCCAAGGCAGACTGTGCAAACCAGCAGCTCTATTCTTGGCTTTGACATGCAAAAAATATACTGTGCCGATCGGAGAGAGGATTCCTACAGCATCTTTGCTCTGGACATAGAAAGCGGATGTCGCCATGAAATATATAGCGCAAAAAAAGAACTCGGCGATGTTCTCGTTCTTCATCGTGACCTGATTATATATGATTATGTATATGATGAGGATTCTATCACCTGTCCTCTGGCCAAATATTATTTTCACCTCATCAGCAAATACAACCATCACTCGCCCTACAGTTTCGATGCCTACAGTTATCTTGTTGATGCAGATAACCATCTCATTTGGAGAATTGACACTGATGGGCCGGCTCAATATCTGGTGCCACTTAGCATTTTGAACATTGCTATGGGTGAAGAAAATGATAAAAGAATTGACATTAACGCCCCTTTTACAAAGTTTTCAAAGCACATTATTTACGATGATTTTCGTAACTATACCTTTAACGGCTTCACACTTTTAAAGAGCAAACAGGGAGTTGTTACCGCTTATGATTCTATTGTGCAAAGCGGAAAGGTTCTTGCTAAAAGCTGTTACACCTCCGGCACAGCGGGAAAATATCTGTATATCAAAACCGGTGGAGAGACGAAATTATATCTCCAAACGCAATCCCTCTTCACCTTCTGCGGCATTGTTGAGGATATTATAAATCAATAAGGGTAAACACTAGAGGGCTTTCGTAAAATGTTTTGTTTTGCGAAAGCCCCTTTTTTATGTCTTGTTTCTCACGTCAAATTCATAGATTGCCTCTTGCAGTTTTTATCAAAATATGTTAAAATATGAAAGTTCGCAAAAATTTAAAGCATTGAAGAAAGGACGAACATACAAATGAAACAATTCAAACCCATGCTATTTTCAGACCTCAAGCACTATAGCGGCAATCAACTCGTCAAAGACCTGATTGCAGGTGTTATCGTTGCCATCATTGCGCTTCCCTTATCCATTGCACTTGCAATTGCCTCCGGTGTGAGTCCCGAGGCAGGTATCTACACCGCCATTGTTGCAGGTTTAGTTGCCGCTTTCTTTGGCGGAAGCAGCGTGCAGATTTCAGGCCCCACCGCCGCATTTGCAACCATTGTTGCCGGCATTGTTGCTAAAAGCGGTACAGGAGGCTTAGCCCTTGCCACCGTTATGGCAGGTGTCATTTTGATTGTGATGGGTTTCTTAAAATTCGGCAATTTAATTAAATTTATCCCATACACCATAACCACCGGTTTCACCGCCGGTATTGCCGTAACTTTGGTAATCGGTCAGCTTAAGGACTTTTTTGGTGTGACTTACGCATCCGGTGAAACGCCCATTGAAACCATCGAAAAACTTACTGTATTTTTTGAAAACATTGGATCTATGAATTATCAGGCACTAATCGTTGGTGCTGTTTGTCTTGCTATTTTATTTATCTGGCCCAAAATTTATGACAGAATTCCTGCTTCTTTACTGGCTGTTGCTGCTGGCATTATTATGGTTAAGGGCTTTGGTATGCAGGTAAACACCATTGGGGATTTATATGCTGTCAGTCGTTCTCTGCCTGCTTTCAGCCTCCCCACTTTCAGTCTGGAAAGTATGGTAGCTATCTTCCCCGATGCCTTTACCATTGCATTGCTTGCCGGTATTGAATCCCTGCTTTCCTGCGTGGTTGCAGATGGTATGGTTGGTAAAAAACACCGTTCCAATGCTGAGCTGTTGGGTCAAGGCCTTGGTAACATTGCATCTGCCCTCTTTGGTGGCATTCCCGCAACCGGCGCCATTGCCCGCACCGCTGCCAATGTGAAAAATGGTGGCAGAACCCCCATTTCAGCTATGGTGCACGCAATTGTGTTACTCTTAGTACTTGTTGTTTTAATGCCTTATGCAGCTTGGATTCCCATGCCGGCAATTGCGGCTATCTTAATCAGCGTGGCATATAATATGTGTCAGTGGCGTCAGTTTGTTTCTCTGACAAAAACCTCTCCCAAGAGTGATGTTTTAGTCCTCTTTATCACGTTCTTACTGACAGTTATTTTTGACTTGGTGGTTGCCATTGAGGTAGGTCTTGTCATTGCTTGCTTTATGTTTATGAGCCGCTTGAGCAATGAATCAAAAATTGAAAGCTGGAAATATGTTGAGCAGCTGGAAGACCCTGACAGCATTGACCTTAAAAAAGTATCCAAGCACATCAGCGTGTATGAACTGAGCGGACCTTTGTTCTTTGCTGTTGCCGGAGAAATTGCCCGCATTGAAACCAAATCATACACCAAATGCGTCATTTTGAGAATGCGTGCTGTTCCCTCTGTGGATACCGATGCCCTCAGAATGCTGAAGCAATTTGTAACAGATTGCTCCAAAAAAGGCATCACTGTTATTCTCTCTCACGTAAACGCACAGCCCTTGCGTGCGATGCACAAATCCGGCTTATATGACCTTGTGAAAAAAGAAAACTTCTGTCTCGATATTGACGCGGCGCTGGCTCGTGGTGAAGAATTGAAATAATAAAGCCTTAACAGTAAAAGGCTGTTGCAAACTTTTTGTTTTGCAACAGCCTTTTTTTCTATCTATCAAATAATAATATGTACAATCACCAAGTATAAATTTACTTTTTTTGGAAATTATTTTAATGTAATCAAAAGAAGGCTGGTGATTAAACGTGGCAAACAAAGTAGAAATCTGCGGTGTTAATACTGCAAAACTACCGGTACTTTCAAACGACGAAAAAATAGCACTTTTTGAAAAAATCAAGCAGGGGGACACGCAGGCCCGAGAAACCTTTATAGGCGGTAATCTGCGCCTTGTTTTAAGTGTCATTCAGCGTTTTGCCAATCGGGGTGAGAACATGGATGACCTGTTTCAAATCGGCTGTATTGGCTTAATTAAAGCCATTGATAACTTCGATACATCTCACAATGTAAAATTCTCTACCTATGCGGTGCCTATGATTATCGGTGAAATCAGACGTTATCTTAGAGATAATAACCAGATTCGCGTCAGTCGTTCTCTTCGCGACATTGCCTACAAGGCTTTAAAGGCAAAGGAAGAATACATCAGCAAGCATTCAAAAGAGCCAACCATTGATGAACTGGCAAAAATACTGGAGCTTTCAAAGGAAGAGGTTGTTTTTGCGCTAGAGTCCATCCAGGACCCCATCAGCCTCCACGAACCGGCATATAACGATGGAACTGACACCATTTTTGTGATGGACCAAGTAAAAGATACAAAAAATACAGATGAGCATTGGCTTGAAAACATTGCCCTATCCGAAGCCATGAAGCGCCTTTCGGACCGGGAAAAGCACATCATATCCCTCCGGTTTTTCTCTGGCAGAACGCAGATGGAGGTAGCTGATGAAATCGGCATCTCACAAGCACAGGTGTCAAGACTTGAAAAAGGTGCGCTTGAGAGAATGAAAAAATATATTTAATATACATCCACATAGTTTTCTTTATACAAAAAGGGTTGTAGCGTTGTGCTACAGCCCTTTTTTACCGATACTATATTTTTACTATTCCTGTAATTTTTTAAGTTGGTAGAATGAGCCCTGCTTTTCCATCAGCTCATCATAGGTGCCCTCTTCTACCACTTTACCCTGCGCTAAAACTACTATACGGTCAACATTGCGGATGGTAGAAAGCCTGTGCGCCACAATAAAGGTGGTACACTGCTTCATCATAGCATCAACTGCCGCCTGCACTTTTTTCTCAGAGGCAGAGTCAAGCGCCGAGGTTGCCTCATCAAAAATAATCATTTTGGGCTTTCTGAGTAGTGCACGAGCGATAGAAATTCTTTGACGCTGACCACCGGAAAGCTTGCCACCATGCTCACCTAGATGAGTATACATACCATCCGGCAAGGTTTCTAAGAGGTCATCAAGACCTACGCTTTTTAACACCTCAAAAACCTCTTCATCCGTAACATCATCTAAACCATAGGTAATGTTATCCCGAATGGTACCGGCAAACAGAATGGTATTTTGCGGCACAACTGCAATCTGATTGCGGTATTCCGTCATATTCAGGTTAATCATGTTCACACGGTCGATTAAAATCTGTCCGTCCTGAGGTCTGTCAAAGCCAATGAGCAAATCAAGGAGCGTGGTTTTTCCGGCACCGGAAGCGCCAACGAAAGCAACACTCTGCCCTGACGGAACAGTTAATGAAAAATCATCCAGTACCCGCTTGTCACTATCCGGATATTGATAACAAACATTGCAAAACTCAATTTTGCCTTTCATTTCCGGCAAGGGAATAATGGAATTATCCACCTCAACCCGCTCTTCATATAAAACTTCACTAATGGAATGAATGGATTCAATACCCTTTGTCATGCGGGGATACATACCAAGTAAACCACTGATGTTATTGACAATCTGTGAAAAATATGTCTGATACAGTACAACCTCACCCACAGAAATTTTTCCTTTATAAGCAAGATAGCCGGTAAAAAACAGACAGGAAAGACGTGAAAGCTCAGACAGCACCCATGTGCTTGCACCAAACAAGCTGGTGGTTTTATCAAGCTGATAACCTGCCGTCATAACGCTACCCAAACGGCTGTTCATTTTGTGTACCTCACGCTGCTGCAAACCGTGAGCACGAGTAACAGGAATCAGCTCAATCATTTCAGAAACGCCGGATTGTGTCACTTCAATTTCTTTTCTGAATTTTGCATTTCTGCGACGAACAACACCCCGAAGCAATCTGAGCAGTAAAACCTCTAAAGGTACTACTGCCACAAAGAATAAAATAACAATGGGACTGTTATAGGCCGTAACACTAATCGCCACACAAATGCTTAAGGAAATACATAACAGGCTTCTGTAACCCTCAGCCAAAAGCACTTCAATGTTTTCACAGTCACGCATGATTTTTGACTGCAGCTTACCGGAGTTAATATTTTTATGAAAAGACATAGAGAGCTGCTGCAATTTCTCAATCAAGCTGCTTCTGAGCATATACTCTATTTTTCGCACCAGTCGGTCATAAAACATTGCAATACCATAGGTGCTGAATGCGTTTTGAGAAACAACGATAAGCGCAATGAGGGCGTTGATAAAAAGCTCTGCTAACGGATGTTCACCTGGACTAGTGGCGATGTTAATGACGTTGGATATAATGATGGGAATAACCCAAACAGGCAGCTGCATAAAAATGATACACAGCGTGCTTTTAACCATGGTAAAGCCTTCACCCTTGTAAAAACCAAATATGATTTTAAGGGGATGACCTTTATTTTCGTTAAAATTCTTAATACAATCTTCAATCGTGTTACAACCTTGCTTCTTTTTCATAACAATCCCTCCAAAGAGATGCTTGTAAAATAGGCTGTGGCAACTCATCACCACAGCCTCATTATATATGATTTAATTTCTTTGTCAAGAGAAAAACACAAAATTTTCTTCTTGTAAACAAAACGTAACAATCAGCCTTCAGGGGATGCATTTTCAGCATCCAGCGCCATTTGATACAGCTTGTAATATAAGCCCTTTTCTGCCATTAGGCTTTCGTGATTACCCTGCTCAACAATGCCCTCTTCTGTCAGCACCAAAATTAAATTTGCATTGCGGATGGTTGAGAGTCTGTGAGCAATGGTAAAGGTAGTTCTGCCCTTTGCCAAACTCTCTAAAGACTTTTGAACCAGGCGTTCACTCTCATTGTCCAGGGCTGAGGTTGCCTCATCCAAAATCAAAATCGGCGGATTCTTTAAAAAGACACGGGCAATGCCAATACGCTGTTTTTGCCCACCGGAAAGTTTAACCCCACGTTCACCAACATAGGTGTGATATCCGTCTTTAAGCTGCATAATAAATTCATGGGCACCTGCCATTCTAGCAGCTTCCACCACTTCCTCCATGGTGGCACCAGGTCTTCCGTATTCAATGTTTTCAAACACCGTGCCGGAGAACATATAAATATCCTGCTGAACCACGCCAATCTGAGAACGAAGTGATTTTAAAGTGACATCAGCAATGTTGTATCTATCAATGGTGATGGTGCCCTCTGTCACATCATAAAATCGTGGAATCAGGCTGCAAAGCGTTGTTTTTCCGCCGCCGGAGGGACCCACCAGCGCAACACTTTCACCCGGAGCAATGGACAGATTGATATGCTCCAAAACTTCCTGCAACCCCTCAGCATACCGAAAGCTGACATTTGAAAACTGAACATGCCCCTGAATTTGCGGCAACTCTTTTGCGTCTTTTTTATCGCGAACTGTAACGGGTTCGTCCATAATTTCACAAAAACGCTCAATGCCTGACATACCCCGCTGGAACTGTTCTGTAAATTCTACAATACGGCGAATGGAGGTAAGCAGCGTTGTGACATACAAAAGATATGCAATCAAATCTGCCGGGGTGATATGCCCACCCAGCATAAAGAGTGAGCCGGAAACCACAACTGCAATATACATAATGCCGTCAAAGGAACGGATGCTGCCATGGAAAATACCCATATAGAAATAGGATTTCTTTTTAATATCCACATATTTGCCGTTGCCTTTTGCAAACTTATCCCGTTCAATTTGCTCATTGGCAAAGGATTTCACCACACGAATGCCCAAGAGACTATCCTCAACCTGAGAATTGAGTTCACCAATCTGTACACGAGACTCTTTAAAATTCCGACGCATTTTTCTGTTCAGCACCAAAGAAACAACGAACAAAAACGGCAGAATGGAAAAAATAATCAAAGTCAACCAAACATTCACAGAGGCTAAAATGCAAAACGCTACCACAATCTTAATAAAAGAAATAAACAACTCTTCAGGACCATGGTGGGCAAATTCTGTTATGTCAAAAAGGTCACTGGTAATACGAGACATAATGGTGCCAACCTTT
>JAZSJR010000020.1:0-13375 GCA_045534415.1 Clostridia bacterium | reverse complement strand
CTAAGGAGCATTAAAACTTCGGTTTTAATAATCTTAGGTCGATAGCTCTGCTCTGTTTAATTTTGAGGGTTCGGAATGAACCGATAAAACTTCTGCTTTTGGCAGGAGTTTTTTTATTGCAAAAATTTAATAAATTGAGACGTTTGCGGGAGGGCACGCAGACCCTCTCCTACGACCCTATGCTGAATGATGTAGGGAACGACCTGTGTGTCGTTCCAATGTGTTTTTTGGACCATCGAGGACGTCGGTCCCTACCTATATTGCAATAAACTTACGTAAGTTTGTAGGGGCTGGCGTCCTAGACAGCCTAAAAAAATGGGTCATATCCTACATATGATACATAAATGCACAAACGAAAAAGGACGGTTTCCCGTCCTTTTTCTTGTGCTAATGTTTGTGTGACAACAGCGGCGTTTGCGTTTTTGCATTAAAAAATGCGCCGACAAAAGCCGACGCACGAAAAATGCACAGCCTGTCGCCAAACAAAATTCATCGATACTTCAAGAGATACGTGAATAAAGCTATGCATTTTTACACAAAGGTATAAAAATACATATCTCTCGAAATATCCTACGAAATTTTGTTTGGCAATTACAGTATATCATAGGTTGTTATTTTTTGCAAGAAAAATTCGTAGGATGCGGCGATTTTTGTCGCACCGTCATGCGGAATGTTGTAAACGCTATTCCCTACATATTCAGAAGGTTTATGTACGATTGTAGGGCACAGCCTTTAGGATGTGCCGAAAATACGGCATTTGCGGTGCATCGGAAACCGCCGCACTCTACATTTTTAGCAACACGGTTTTGCAAATGAAAAATTAAAGCAAATCGTAGGGAAGCAACTGCCTGTGCTTCTGCGGAACGACACGTAGGTCGTTCCCTACGTTAATCTTTTACAGAACCTATTGACTTTTTTCCTTAAAAATTATACAATTAAAGGTAGACATTTTTCGTTCTTTTCTGTCGCATGGCCTGCGGCGGCAGAGATAGATTCCGGCAGGCAGAAAGGCTTTTGAAAACCATGAAAAAATTGATGCTGGGCAATGAGGCCGTTGCTCGGGGTGCCTATGAAGCAGGCGTCAGCGTTGCTTCTTCTTATCCGGGAACCCCCAGTACGGAAATTACTGAATTCATTGCAAAATATGATGAAATATATTCTGAATGGGCGCCTAATGAAAAAGTGGCGGTGGAGGTTGCTTCCGGTGCAGCCATTGCCGGTGGCAGAGCCCTCTCTGCTATGAAGCACGTTGGGTTAAATGTGGCGGCAGACCCCCTCTTTACCATGAGCTACATTGGCGTTAATGGTGGTCTCGTTCTTTGTGTGGCAGATGACCCGGGTATGCACAGTTCACAGAATGAGCAGGACAGCCGTAACTATGCTTTGGGTGCAAAAGTTCCCATGCTTGAGCCTGCTGATAGCTCAGAGTGCCGTGACTTTGTGAAAAAGGCATATGAAATCAGTGAAGAATTTGACACTCCGGTGCTTCTCCGCTTAACCACCCGCGTAGCGCACTCACAGAGCGAGGTTGAACTCTTAGAAAGAGAAGAGCATCCTGCAAAAGAATACAAAAAAGATGCTCAAAAGCACGTGATGGTGCCGGCAAATGCTCGCCCGAAACACGTTTTGGTAGAACAGCGCATGGAAGCACTTTCAAAGTATAATGACACAAGCGATTTAAACCGTGTGGAAATGAATGATACAAAAATCGGTATCATCACCGCAGGTATTGCTTATCAGTATGCTCGTGAAGCATTCCCCAATGCCTCTTTCTTGAAACTGGGCATGATTAACCCCCTGCCGGAAAACCTGATTCGTGATTTTGCGGCAAAGGTTGACACTTTGTATGTTATTGAAGAATTAGACCCCATCTTAGAGCGCCAGATTAAGGCAATGGGCATTGCCGCTCACGGCAAAGACCTGCTCCCCTTAATCGGTGAATATTCCGCAGCACTTCTGCGTGAAAAAATCTTAGGTGAAAAGCCGGAAACCGGCTTCACGGTTGACGAAACCATTCCTGTTCGTCCTCCGGTTATGTGCCCCGGTTGTTCACACAGAGGTGTGTTCTATGTTTTAAATAAATTAAAACTCACCGTCAGTGGTGACATCGGCTGTTATTCCTTAGGTAGTGCAAAACCCTTGGACAGCATTGATTCCATCATTTGTATGGGCGCCAGCATCTCCGCTCTTCACGGTATGGAAAAGGCGCAGGGCAGAGAATTTGCTAAAAAGTCTGTGGGCGTTTTAGGTGATTCCACCTTCCTGCACTCTGGTATTACCGGTCTGATTGATATGGTGTACAATAAGGGCACCTCTACTGTTATTATTTTAGATAACTCCATCACCGGTATGACTGGTCATCAGGAGAACCCCTCCACAGGCTTCACCATTAAGGGCGAGCCCACCCGTCAGGTAGACCTTGAAAAGCTGTGCCACGCTGTTGGCATTGATAAGGTTACGATTGCTGACCCCTTTGATGTTGAAAACTTTGAAAAGGTGCTTCGTGAGCATTTAGAGGCTGAAGAGCCCACCGTTATTATTGCACAGCGTCCCTGTGCGCTGCTGAAAAAAGCAGGCTACACAGGCTGCTGCGAAATCACTGATAGCTGTAAGAACTGCAAAATGTGCATGAAACTGGGATGCCCTGCCATTTCTATGACAGCTTCCGGTCCGGTGATTGATGAAACCCTGTGTAATGGCTGTGGTTTGTGCGTTAATATTTGTAAGTTTGGCGCAATTGTGAAGAAATAAGAAAGGCGGAGTCAGAGTATGAATATTATGATTGTAGGCGTTGGCGGACAGGGCACTCTGCTTGCCAGCCGAATTTTAGGCGCTGCAGCGCTGCGTGCAGGCAAACAGGTAAAGCTTTCAGAGGTTCACGGCATGAGCCAGCGCGGCGGTAGCGTTGTGACCTATGTAAAATATGGTGACCGTGTGGATTCTCCCGTTATTGAGCCGGGGGAAGCAGATATGATTATTGCTTTTGAAGAGCTGGAGGCATATCGCAGCCTGCCGTATCTCAAAAAAGACGGCGTGCTGATTGTTAACACACAAAAAACCAATCCTATGCCGGTTATCACCGGTGCAATGGAATATCCGGAAAATATTTTAGAAAAGCTGGCGGCTAAGGGCATCAAGGTTGTTACCTGCGACGCGCTGAAGCTTGCAAAAGAGGCAGGGAACATCAAGGCTGTAAACGTTGCTTTAATTGGCGTGATGGCTAAAAATTCACCCCTGTCAAAAGAAATTTGGGACGGCGCTTTGGTAGATGCTGTTCCTGCTAAGTTCTTAGAGGTAAATCAAAAAGCCTTTGGTCTTGGCTATAATCATCAGTAAGAGAGGATGGTTTTTATGACAAAGGTAAAGCAAATTTCTGTGTTCGTTGAAAATGCAGGGGGCAAACTTTCTGATATTACAGCTGTTTTAGCAGAAAATGAAATTAACATCCGTGCCCTTTCCATTGCCGACACCACCGATTTTGGTATTTTGCGTATGATTGTGCAGGACCCGGAAAAGGCCCTTTACGTTCTTGCAACCAATGATATTATGGTGAAAGCCACTGAGGTGTTAGTTGCTGAAATCAGCGACAAGCCGGCAGGGCTTAACAAAGCACTCTCCATTTTAAAGGATGCAGGCGTTGCCCTTGAATATTTATATGCCTTTGCAACCAAGCACGAAGATAAGGCATATGTTGTTATGAAAACCGATAATGGCGAAGCCGCAGAACAGGCACTATCTTCAGGTGGCGTTCGCATACTCTCTGCAAAGGAAGTATATGCACTGTAATGGATACATTGATTCAAAAAATTTATGGTATAAAGGAAAGCACCATCCGCTTGATGCGTCAGGCGGAAGGGGAGCTTTGTGAGCGTTTTGCTGCGTTAGAGAAAAAGGCTGAAGTCGGTCAGGCAAAGGTTTTGGCGGCTTTTCATGAAGAAGGCGTCAGTGAGCGCCATCTTCTGGGTACAACCGGATATGGTTATGATGATGCAGGCCGTGAAGCATTAGAGCGGATTTATGCCTCCGTTTTAGGTAGCGAAAGCGCTTTGGTGCGTCAACAGTTTGTTTCCGGCACACATGCCCTGGCTGCCTGCTTTTATGGTGTGTTGCGCCCGGGGGACACCTTGGTGTTTGCCACCGGCACACCCTATGACACCTTAGAAGAGGTTGTGGGTCTTCGTGGCGGCGGCGATATGGGGTCCTTGGCTGATTGGGGCGTTTCCTGTCGGGTTGTGCCTCTTTTAGAGGATGGTAGTCCTGACTATGATGCACTGCGTGATGCTATTGACGATTCCGTTAAAATGGTTTCCATCCAACGATCAAAAGGCTATGCGTGGCGCAAGTCTTTCTCTGTTTCAGAGATTGGTGAGCTTATCAGCTACATAAAGGGCATTCGTTCTGACATCGTTTGCATGGTGGATAACTGCTATGGTGAATTTGTTGAAGAATCTGAACCCACGGCTGTAGGGGTGGATTTAATGGCAGGCTCGCTGATTAAAAATCCCGGCGGCGGTCTGGCCCCCACCGGTGGATATATTGCCGGCAGGGCAGACCTTGTTGAAAAGGTTGCCTGCCGCTTAACAGCACCGGGTATCGGCGGAGAGGTAGGCGCTACCCTGGACGTAAACCGACTGTTTTATCAGGGGTTATTCTTAGCACCCCACACTGTTTTGCAAAGTGTGAAATCGGCGGTGCTTGCCGCAAAAATGCTGGAGCTTGCAGGCTTTGATACCTGCCCTAAGAGTGATGAGGAAAGACACGACATCATTCAGGCAATTAAGCTGGGTGATGCAGACAAGGTTTGTGCTTTTTGTCAGGGCATTCAAAAAGGCTCACCCATTGATTCTCAGGTGTGCCCCATGCCCTGGGATATGCCCGGGTATGAAAGCCCTGTTATTATGGCTGCAGGAACCTTTGTGTCCGGCGCCAGCATTGAGATTTCGGCAGATGCACCCATCCGTGAGCCATATGCTGTATATCTGCAGGGTGGCTTGACCTATGAAAGTGCAAAAATTGCTTTGCTTTGTGCAATTGATAAGATACTATAAGGGGATGTAGCAAAAGGCACAGAGCGCACAAAGCACGGAAGAATCAAAAATGTGTGTACTTGATATTACTGTGATACATATTAAAAGAGGAAATTCACTTTGTGGTGAATTTCTTTTTTTATGCTTTGTACTTTGAATAAACTTCACCTCTCGCTGTACCTACGTACAGCTTCGGGATTCAGTTTATCCAATCTGCACTCTTTTGCGTCCATCCCCAAAAGGAGGCAGTAAAAGGCACTGACCCTATAAAAAACATAGAAAAAACCCCTGCGGCATTGCCGCAGGGGTTTTATACATTTAATTTATGCTTTGTTTTTGGTGATTGCCTTAATAGCAAAGAGTACCAAAACGGTGAGCACGATGCCGATGGGGAGCAGGATGTATGCACTCTGAATAAATGCTGCCAAAAGATACATTACGAATGAAATTACCGCAACAGTAATTGCATAAGGTAGCTGAGTGGATACGTGATTTAAGTGATTGCACTGCGCACCGGCAGATGACATAATGGTGGTATCGGAAATGGGTGAGCAATGGTCGCCACAAACAGCACCGGCAAGGCAAGCAGACATACCAATGATTAACAGTTCGCTGTCTGCAGGGAAAATAGCCGCTACGATGGGGATTAAGATACCAAAGGTGCCCCAGGAAGTACCGGTGGAGAAAGCCAAAATGCAAGCCACAATGAAGATGATTGCCGGCAGGAAGTTTGCAAGGCCTTGAGCAGCCGAATCCATCAGGTTGCCAACAAACACATCAGCGCCCAGCATACCGGTCATATTTTTAAGTGCGGTTGCAAAGGTCAAAATCAAGATGGCAGGCACCATAGCAATAAAGCCCTTGGGAATGCATTCCATAGCGTCTTTAAAGGTAATAATGCGTCTTGCAATTAAATAGAAAATGGTTACAACCAAAGCAATTAAAGCACCCCAGGGGAGGCCAACGGTCGCATCAGTATCACCAAAGGCGGTGATAAAGTCAGAACCTGCAAAGAAGCCACCGACATATAAAAGACCAATAACAGAAACAACAACCAGTAAAAGAACCGGCAGGATTAAGTCAATGACTCTGCCCTTGGGATTTTCTTTTTCAGTGTCTAAGGCTTCAGCCTTTTCACCGGATGTGTAAAGGTCACCATTATTGATAGCATTTAATTCGTGCTTTTTCATCGGGCCGTAGTCAAATTTCATAACAGCCAGCGCCACAACAAATACTAAGGTTAAAAGGGAATAGAAGTTATAAGGAATAGCGCGGACAAACAGCTCAATGCCGGAATAACCAGTTCCTTCAGCAAACTGAGAAACGGCAGCTGCCCAGGAAGAAACCGCAGCAATCATACAAATAGGTGCTGCAGTTGCATCAATAATGTAAGCAAGCTTAGCACGAGAGATTTTGTGACGGTCTGTCACCGGGCGCATAACGCTACCTACGGTGAGGCAGTTAAAATAGTCATCAATAAAAATTAACACGCCTAAAATAAAGGAAGCAAGCATAGCCCCTGTACGGCTTTTAATATGGGTTTCAGCCCAGCGACCGAAAGCCGCAGAACCGCCGGCTTTGTTAATTAAGGCAACAATGATGCCCAAAATGACCAGAAACATAAAAATACCTGCAGTACCAGAGATGGCAGCGATGATGCCGTCGTTTAACAGGCTGTCAAGTGCACCAACAGGGTTCCAGTTTGAGGCAAACAAGCCGCCCAATAGAATACCGATGAATAAAGAAGAATATACTTCTTTGGTAATCAGCGCCAGTGCAATAGCAACCAGCGGCGGTAGGAGTGCCACAAAAGTAGCAAAATACATACTGTCAGCAGCTTCTGCTGAACGAATGGTGATGGAGCAAATAGCAACAACCACCAGTGCAATTACAATAGCAATTGCATTAATAATGGTCTTTTTTTTCATAAAAGTCCCTCCTTAATAGTTAAAAAACTAATTACGTTTATGTTACCATAAAAGTAAAAAAACGTCAATATTTTTTTATACTTTGTCGAAATAAAAAACATAAAAGAAAAGCAGGTAAAAGAAAGACTTTTTACCTGCTTTTTTTGTATAATAAATTAATATTTGTCACAAACAGAAGAAGTATGTCAAGGGTATTAACTATTTGTCTGCTTTTTAGGTGAGGATGCCGGTGCCAGTGTAAAGGTAAAGCGGGTATACGACCCCGGCTCGCTTTCTGCCCAAATGGTTTCACCGTGTGCTCTAATAATATTCTTTACAATATAAAGACCAAGACCGGTGCCGTTTTTATCAAGGCTGCGGGATTTATCCGATTTGTAAAAACGGTCAAAAACGTGAATCAAATCTTCCTGGTCAATGCCCATGCCGGAATTTTGAATGGACACAAAGGCCTTGTTTTTATCGGTGATACCCGTGCTGATGTCCATAAAACCGCCATCGTCTGTAAATTTAATGGCGTTATCAATCAGGTTTGTTAGCACTCTTTGAATGTTGTCCTTGTCTGCCATCACCCGCAGATTATCGGCTTGGAAGTTCACTGTTAGGTGAATGTCTTTTTCTGTAATCCGCTTTTCGGCTTTTATGATAGCAAGGCGCAAAAGCTCATTAATGTCAAGCTCGCGTATCTCTAAGGTGAAGTTCCCTTTTTCGATTTTAGAAAGGTCTAATAAATCGGTTACCAGGCGGGAGAGACGCTTGGTTTCATCCAGTACGATGGAAAGATACCAGTTTTGTTTCTCCGGCGGAATGGTACCATCTAAAATACCGCCCACAAAGCCGGAGATGGTGGTCATAGGCGTTCGTAGGTCGTGGGAGACGTTAGCAACAAAGCTGCTGCGCATATCCTCTAAATGCTCAATGGATTCTGCCATTTTGTTAAACGAGTCACCCAGTTCACCAATTTCGTTTACCTCTGAGAGGGCCACCCGTCGGTCAAAATGACCATTTGCAATGGCTTTTGAGGCATTGTTCAAGGCTTTTAAAGGTCTGGTGATGCGGGCAGACATAGAATATACAACCACCAGCACAATTAAAAAGACCAGTGATACCGAAATTAAAAAGATGTGCAAAACCCCAGCACGCAGACGATGAATTTCAGGCATGGCAAGGCTGACAAAAACACCGCCAAAGGTAGAATCCTCATCAAACTGAATGGGAACGCCAACCGTTAGGGTTGTCGTGTTAAAAACACCGCCCAGGGTGCCCACGTGCTGCATTTGATTGCCCTGCATAACGCTGTTATAAAACTCGGGGCGGATGTTTACATTTTCATAACCCGAGGTGGTGGCAATCACCTTGCCGTTTGTGTTTAAAACTGTGATAATGGTTTCAGACGAAATGCTTAAGGCATCAACATTCATCTGATAGTTCTCTTTTGAATAATTTGGGTTTCGCTGTGCCAGTTTAATGGTAAAATCTGCAAGGCTTTCTGCCACGTAGGAAAGATCATCTTTTTTATACTCTGCCAGATAATTACCCAAAAGCCCATACATTAAAACACCCATAATGATGAAGCTGCAGGCAATGGCAATGGTGGTATAGAAAAAAAGCTGTGAAAAAATACTTTTTTTAAACAAGGTCATCCCTTACTTTACTTCAAATTTATATCCAACGCCCCAAACAGTTTTAAGCTGCCAGTTTAGATTTTTGCCGGCAAGTTCTAACTTTTCACGCAGGCGCTTAACGTGAACATCAACAGTTCTTGAATCGCCAAAGTAGTCAAAACCCCAAACGGTTTCTAAAAGCTGCTCACGGGTGAACACCTTGTTTGGGTTGGTGGCCAAATAAAAGAGTAGTTCAAGTTCTTTGGGGGGAATGTCAATGGCTGCGCCATTGATTTTCAGTTCGTAATTTGTCAGGTTGATAGAAAGATTGGGATAAACCACTTCTTTTTCTGCATCATCCTTGGGGTCATAGCGGCGAAGTGCGGCTTTGATTCTGGCAACCAGCTCTTTGTTTTCGAAGGGCTTGACCATATAGTCATCTGCCCCCAGCTCAAGACCCAACACCTTGTCAAAGGTTTCACCCTTTGCCGTCAGCATAATAATGGGGATGTTAGAAATTCTGCGGATTTCACGACACACCTGAAAACCGTCCATTTTAGGAAGCATAACATCCAGTAAAACCAGTGAGGGCGTGCTTTCTTTAAACTGGGTCAGGGCTGCCTGCCCATCGTGAGCCAAAGAAACAGAAAAACCCTCTTTTTCTAAGTACAGACGAATCAGTTCACAAATGTTTCTGTCATCATCAACAACTAAAATGTGGTGGTTATTCATTGAAAACCCTCCTAGCTTTGTGTGGTTACTCTGCCTGCCACCTGCCAGATGAACCGCAGGGCAGAACAAGACCGCTGTTTTTAACGGGAAGCCCGATTTCATCGGCGCTGACCTTGCCGCCGTGTTTTTTTGAAATGGTCAGATACAATAGGTTGGAAAGCACCGTAGGTGCAAGACCTGTTGTGTATGAGTTAATCAAAAAGAACAAAGGCTTATCAGATAACAACCGGGCGCATTTTTCAACAAGATGATAAAGCTCTTTTTCCAGTTTAAAAATCTCGCCGCCGGGACCTCTGCCATAAGAGGGCGGGTCCATAATAATGCCATCATAGAAATTGCCGCGGCGGATTTCACGCTCAACAAACTTAATGGCATCATCAGCAATGAAACGCACAGGTTTATCCGCCATGCCGGAGAGAGCAAGGTTTTCTTTTGCCCAACCCACAACACCCTTTGAAGAATCAATGTGGGCAACGGAGGCACCGGCTCTGGCACAAGCCAGGGTTGCACCGCCTGTGTAGGCAAAAAGATTGAGAACGCGAATGGGGCGGTTTGCTTTTTCTATCAAATCTGCCATCCATTCCCAGTTCACGCCCTGCTCGGGGAAAAGACCCATATGTTTAAATCCTGTTGGCTTAATGTAAAAGGTGAGGTCTAAAGGTTCAAATCGCAAAGGCCAACGCTCGGGCAAAGTTTTGTTAAAGCTCCAGCTGCCGCCACCTTTGTTGCTGCGATGATACACCCCATCAGCTGAGCTCCACAGTTTGGGAAAAGACCGCTTATCCCAAATAACCTGCGGGTCCGGACGAGACACACGCACGCCTTTCCAGTCTTCTAACTTATCGCCACCGGCCAGGTCTAAAACCTGATAATCCTGCCATGTATTACAAATCCACATAATTCTTTTGCCTTTCTTTCGTAATTCAATCTTATTGTATCATTATGCCGGTTTTTAGTCAATTAAAAAGTCATAAACTGGCTTTAAATTTCATAAAATCGTAACAAATATATCCAAAAAGAAAGGATTGATACAAATGGATGAAAGAATGACTCCCCATAACCTGATTTTAGAGAACAAGAGCAAGCTGAGCATTACTCAGGTAGAAGATGTGGATACCTTTGATGAGGGAAAAGTGGTTTTATTTACAAAGGATGACACCATGGTGATAGAAGGATATGACCTGCACATTCAAAAGCTGGATGTTACCGGGGGCGAGCTTTCTATTACCGGGGAAGTGGTGAGCATTACCTATACTGGTCGGGATGGCTACAATCAGAAAGGCAAGGGCTTTTTAAAGAGAATGCTGAAATAACAGAAAGGTGCGAAAATGTCAGACTTTTCAATCTCAAAAGAGGCGCTTGTGTTTTTGGCTTCCTCAGCAGGGGGCGCCTTAATCTTTTTCGTGTATGACCTGTTTCGTGTGCTGCGAAAAAAAGTGGACGCCGGTGGCATTTTGATTCATATTCAAGACGGAATTTTCTGGCTCATTGCTTTTTCAATTATGTTTTTTGTAGTTTTTCATGTAAACAACGGAACAGTGCGGTTTTATGAGCTTTTGGGCGCCGGTTTGGGTGCGGCAATTTACGGTTTTGCTCTGTCATCTTCTGTTCTTAAAATTCTGAATTGGCTACTTACGGTTTTTTCCAAAATTTTTAGAATTTTTTTGAAAATCCTCTTGACACCGCTTTATTTTGCGTATAATATATTATATAGGTATATTTGTCTAATTTTGCGCCCGGTTATGCGGTTTGGGCGGTTTGTCACAGTGCGTTTTTGCGAAAGTGTTAAGCGAACAGGCAGAATGATTAAGAAAAAATAGAGGAATACCGATGAGCAAAAAAAAGAAAAAAGTTGATTTAAAAATCTTTTTAAGACGCAGCTTATTGTGTGTATTAGTTTTATATATGTGTTACCTGTTTTTGGCGCAGCAGTTTGACTTTGCCCGTCTTGGCAAGGAAACAGACGTGCTTGACCGCAAAATCAGTGAAGCGCAGGAAACTCACGAGGCACTTACCCGGGAGATGGAGAATGCCGAAACGCCGGAATATATTGAACGTGTCGCACGGGATAAGCTGGGCTACATGAAGCCTGACGAAAAGGTTTTTATTGACCAGAAAAAACAATAAACATAAAGCCATCATCTTATCAGCCTGCAGATAAGATTGGCGTAAAATAACTTTGTGTGGGCAGAAAGGCATTGGAACGACTTATGGTTTTGGAACCGGGGAAGATTGTGACCGGTAAGGTCACCGGAATTTCGCCTTTTGGCGCATTTATCTCTTTGGGAGAGGGAAAGACTGGCCTTGTACATATTTCTGAAGTCGCACTGACATATGTTAAAAATGTCAGCGATTTTCTCAAGGAAAATGACGAGGTAAAGGTTAAAATTATTTCCATTGATGATAGCGGCAAGGTGAGCCTTTCTATTAAACAGGCGCTGCTTGATGAGCGCAAAAAGAATGCGCCGGAAAAACCCCAGCGTGTTCCCAAAACTGAGCGTGTTGACTGGTCTAAAAAGCCGGAGAGTTCTGCGCCCATGTCTTTTGAAGAAATGATGAACAAATTTAAGCAGACAAGCGATGAAAAAATGCAGGATTTGAAAAGGGGTATGGAATCCAAGCGGGGCTCCAGCTATCGCCGCTCAAGTGGTTCTTTCTAAACATGGAAACAAAAGAAAAACGCTATGGCGTTACGATTGCCGCCTGCTTTCTGGGGTATATTCTCCAGGCTGTGGTAGTAAACGTTTCGCCTATTTTATTTCTAACATTAAAAAATCAATTTATGTTATCTTATAGCCAGCTCGGGTTACTCGTGCTGGTTAATTTTGTTACCCAGCTTAGCTGTGACTTCATCTTTGGCAGCATGATTGACCGCATCGGTTTTCGTCCGCTGGCTCTTAGCGGGGCGGTGGTTTCCCTCCTTGGGTTTTTGACCTATGCTGTATCCCCATGGCTTATGCCGCAAAATCCCTATCCCGGTATTTTTGTGGGAACAGTTATTTTTGCTATTGCTGGGGGACTGATGGAGATTCTTTTGTCGCCCATCATCAATGCCCTGCCCCTGGAACAAAATAAAAGGAACTCGCTGATGGGTTTTGTTCACTCGGCATATAGCTGGGGTCAGCTTGTGGTTGTCTTGTTTACCACGCTGTTGTTAACCGTTCTCGGTTCTGCCAACTGGCAGTGGATTTTCATTTTTTGGTGTATTGTGCCTGTTGTGGTGTTTGCACTGTTTTTAAAAGCGCCCCTTTCACCTGGCGTTCCGGCAGAAAAGCAGCAGAATGTGAAAAGCATTCTTCTTTCCCGCACCTTTGCCCTTTGCATGGTTGTAATGGTTGTGGGCGGCGCAGGAGAGCTGATTGTAGGTCAGTGGGCATCTTCTTTTATGGAGCAGAGCTTAGGTGTCAGCAAGGCTGTGGGAGATGTGTTGGGCGTTTGCGCCTTTGCCTTTGCTATGAGTGCCGGCAGAATGCTCTATAGCAAAATGAGTGACCGGTTGAACATTTACACATCCTTAGAAAAAGGACTTTGGATTTTGCTTGTTTGCTATCTTGCCATCGGCTTTGCCCCCGGGCGGGTAGTTCCTATGATTGCCATTGTTTTAAGCGGTTTTGGTGTTGCAATGGCCTGGCCCGGCACTTTGGTGGTCGCTTCTGAAAAATTTCCCCTGGCAGGGAGCTGGATGTTTGCCCTGATGGCAGCCGGTGGCGATATAGGTTGTTCCTTTGGTCCCTGGCTTGCGGGCAAACTGGTTGACATCTATGGCATGATTCCCTCGGTGGAAAGCTTGGCAGAAAAAGTTGGCTTGTCAGGTGAGCAGCTAAGCTTGCGGCTTGGCCTTTTGGTAGGGTCCTTGTTCTGCATTGTGGGAATCTGGGCACTTAGAAAGCTGTAAATAACACATAAGGAATGAATTAAAAGACTTCGTTTTTAAACGAAGTCTTTTTTGTATAATGAAAACCACGCGATAGTCGCGTGGTTCAAAAAAGGGTTAACCGATGACTAGAAATAAACCTAAAAAGACATTAATAAGTTTAGTTGTATAGAAAAGTTGCAAATTTAGCAAATTTATTTTGTGAGAGAAGCC
>JAZSJR010000166.1:0-9139 GCA_045534415.1 Clostridia bacterium | reverse complement strand
CATTAATCAAGACGAACTGGCACAGCTACTAGCTGTGGGCAAAACAACCATTTCCAATTATGAAACCGGTTACACTGTTCCGCCCAGCGCAAACTTGCGCCAGCTGGCTAATTTTTTCAACGTAACGGTGGACGACCTGGTGAACGACGAAATCAGCATTGAAAAGCTTATCGGCAAAAAGGAGCCGGCAAGCCAATATGTCTTTAAAGAAGAGCCAGGCGTTTCTTTCACTAAAAAAAATGTCCCTGTTTATTTAAATCTCTCAACCGATAACCTGCCCATTCATCAGTTCATTTTTTCAACCTCTTTTGTTGGGGAAGGTAACATTTTTGGTTTAAAAGTCTCCGGTGACAGAATGGATCGGGCGTCTCTGCCCGATGGGAGCATTGCCATCATCCGCGGTCAGGATTATGCAGATGACAACGAGATTATTGCCGCAATTGTGGATGACAACCCGGCATTTATTTGCCGTTATTTCCGCCAGGGTGAGCTGATTGTGCTGGAAAACGAAAGCAGCAACCCTGTTTACTATCGCCCAACAGTTGTAAACCCAAAGGACCAATCTTTTAAAATTATTGGTAAGGTCATTAAATCCATCCAGTCTGTTTATTAATTGTCGTTTTGCTAAGGAGAGGTTTTATGCAACGTGAAACAACCTGTTCATTCACCGGTCACAGAATGATTTCCGGTGCTAGAGTTATGCAACTAAAAGAGCAATTGCGCACCGTCATCTGCGCCCTGATTAAAGAGGGGTTTACCGACTTTTGTTCAGGCGGTGCATTAGGGTTTGACCAGCTTTGTGCACAAGAAATTATCCGGCAAAAAAACACATTTCCGCACATCAGGCTGCGTATGATTTTGCCCTGCAAAAATCAGGATGAACGTTGGACCGCTACCCAAAAGGAGCATTACCGCCAAACACTTTCTTTAGCCGATGAGATAATTTATCTGTCAGAAAATTATTACGATGGTTGTATGCAAAAACGAAACCGCTACTTAGTGGATTCTTCTACACGCTTGCTGGCCTATTTAGAGCGAAACCGCGGTGGCACAAAATACACTGTGAATTACGCTGAAAAAACAGGCGTTCCTGTTCTTTTTTTGGGAGAAACGCCCTCAATGCAACTATCTATTCAATAATTTTTATTTTGCAAAAAACTGCGTGCCAAAAGGTATGCAGTTTTTTATTGTTTTTTCCGTAAAACAGTGTAATTTTATTGACTTTTATTATAGTTAGTTATATAATAATATTTATGTATAATAATTTTAGGTAAAAACCCGTGTAAAAAGTTTTTTTGCACGGTAATTCTTGTGGGGGTGTATACAGATGATACATATCGTACAGGTTCTTTCTGATGCGATTTTAGATGATGCCGGCAAATATCTTTTAAACTATTTAGAGGGTTATGACCGGGCAACGTTTCAGGTAACCGTTGTTCTGCCTGCAAACAGCAAGCTTTGTGATTCTGTAAAAGCTTTTTCTGATGTAACGTTAATTGAATCCCCCCACATAACCGAAAAGTTTTATAGCAAGCCATGCGTTTCAGCTTTAAAAGATTTGTTTTGCAAAATCAAACCCCACGTTGTTCACACTCACGCCTGCCCTTCTGCCGCTATTGCGGCAAAAAAGGCAAAGGGTTCTGTTGTTTTAGCAACACATCACCGCATCACCGCCACTATGCACGGCGTTAAAAAGCTGATTGGCAATACCATAAATAACGTTTTATATGACTATTATGTGGCTGTTTCTCAGGCAGCAGCGGCAAACCTGATTGATGCAGGTGCGCCACAGCATAAAATTAAAATTGCAGGCACCGGCATGCGACCTGTCCGCCCCTTGCCGGCAGAAGCAACTGCCTACACAAGGTTGCGTTACGGCATCGCAGAGGATGAAATTTTATTTGGTATTTTTGGCCGTTTAGACCCTGTAAAAGGGCATAAATATTACATCAAAGCCGCATGGCAGGTGTTAAAAGAATATTCCAAGGCAAAATTTTTAATCATCGGCTCTGGCAACTTAGAACAGGAACTAAAAGAGCTTATCCTTCGATACGGCTTAGAGGACTCTGTCATTTTTACAGGCTATGTAGACGATGTTTCAGAGCTTTTAAACACGGTTGATGTGGTTGTAAATGCCTCGGAAACAGAAGCCATGAGCCTTTCACTTTTAGAAGCCATGAGCCTTTCAAAACCAATCATTGCGACCCGGGTTGGTGGCAACACTGAGCTCATCACCCCAAATGAAGACGGCATTTTGGTAAACTATGCAGATAGCACCTCCCTGGCACTTGCCATGCTCAGGCTAATCTGCAACCCTGACTTTGCAGACATCATCGGCAAGGCTGCCGGTCAGAAAATGCTGGAGCATTACACGGTGGAAAAAGCCGTAACCCGTTTAGAGGATGTTTACAAGGAAATCACTAACATACGGCCATTAATCTGACAAATCATTAACAAATTTAACTAACAAATACAGGTGGTAAATATGCAAACTTCAATTTCAAAATTAAAAAATGCTAAGCGAATCGTGGTCAAGGTGGGAACCTCTTCTCTGACCTATTCTACCGGGCGGATTCATTTGCGTAAAATTGACTTACTGGCAAGAACTTTGGCAGACCTTTGCCACGAGGGCAGAGAAATCGTTCTGGTTTCAAGTGGTGCTGTCGGCGTAGGCATGGGTAAAATGGGTTTTGCCGAAAAGCCAAAAACAACCAGAGAAAAGCAGGCGACATCTGCTATCGGTCAAAGCGAGTTGATGAGCATTTACGGTAAACTGTTTGGAGAATATGGCTGCGATGTTGCTCAGGTGCTTTTAACTAAGAATGTTATTGAGGATGCACAGCGCAAAGAAAATGCAACCACCACCTTTAACACACTTTTGGAATGGGGCGTTATTCCCATTGTAAACGAAAACGACGCAATTTCTACAGAAGAAATCGAGTTTGGTGATAATGACACGTTATCAGCAATGGTTGCCACTTTAATTGATGCTGACCTTTTAATTATTCTCTCTGACATTGACGGTCTCTACAGTGCCGACCCAAGAAAATCAGAAGATGCTCAGCTTCTCAGTGAAATTGACGAAGTGACAGATGAACTGTTTAGCATTGCAGAGGGCGCCGGCTCTGCCCGGGGTACAGGCGGCATGACCACAAAGCTGATTGCCGCTAAAACTGTTACTGAAGCAGGCATCAACATGGTCATTGCCAATGGCAGCCAGCCTGCTGTTATCTATGACATTTTAGAAGGCAAGCAGGTCGGCACCCTGTTTAAAGGCCATCAAAAGGAGGATGCCACATGCTGAAAAAAATGGGCAAAAAGGCAAAAAGTGCAAGTCTTAAGCTGATGAACATCAGCGCTGAAACAAAGGCTGCAGGACTAGTTGCTATTGCCAAAGCGTTACAAGAAAATATTGATAGAATTTTAGCTGAAAATAAAAAAGATGTGGATGCATTCATCCAAAAAGGTGGTTCAGCTGCACTGGTTGACCGCTTAACCTTAACAAAAGAACGAATTGCCGATATGGCAGAGGGTGTTTTAAAGGTAAATGCACTCCCCGACCCCGTAGGCGAGGTTTTGGGTATGGTAAAGCGCCCTAACAGCCTTGTCATCGGCACAAAGCGTGTACCTTTGGGTGTTATCGGCATCATTTACGAAGCGCGGCCCAACGTAACCGTTGATGCCGCTGTTTTGTGCTTAAAAACCTCTAACGCTTGCATCTTGCGCGGCGGTAGCGAAGCTATTTGTTCCAACACCGCACTAGTAAACATTATGAATGATGCACTTTTTTCTGCCGGCTTTCCTGATGGCAGTCTGCAGCTTGTAAAAGACACTTCAAGAGAAACCGCAAAAGAATTAATGCGACTTTCTGAATATTTAGATGTATTAATTCCCCGTGGCGGCAAAGGGCTGATTTCAACTGTGGTGGAAAACGCATCTGTGCCTGTGATTGAAACCGGCACAGGCAATTGCCACATTTACATTGAAAAATCTGCTGATTTTGAAATGGCAAAAGAGATTGTTGTTAACGCAAAAACCAGCCGTCCTGCTGTTTGCAACGCTGCTGAATCTCTCTTAGTGGATGCATCCGTTGCAGAAGCTGTTTTACCAATGATTGCAGAGGCACTGCGCCCCTTCTCCGTTGAGCTTAGAGGGTGCGATAAAACCTGCAAAATTCTTTCTGAAGCAAAACACGCATCAGATGAAGATTTTTACACAGAATATAATGACTACATTATGTCAATTAAAGTTGTTAATGACATAACAGAAGCAATTAGCCACATCAACGAGCACGGCACACGCCACTCAGAAGCAATTGTAACCACTGACTATAGTTCCGCAAACCGCTTTTTAGACGAAGTGGATGCTGCTGCTGTGTATGTTAATGCTTCCACCCGTTTTACCGATGGAAACGAATTTGGTTACGGTGCAGAAATCGGCATCAGCACACAAAAACTGCACGCCCGCGGGCCTATGGGTCTCACTGCCCTTACCTCTACAAAACATATTATTTACGGCAATGGTCAAATCAGATAACAAAGGATGGACAAAATGATAAAAACGGAGCATCTGCGCTATGCATATAACGCTGCAGAATCAGAAGAGCTAAAATTTGTATTGGATGATATTGATTTTTCTGCCTCCCGGGGTGAATTTGTTGCTGTTTTAGGGCATAACGGATGCGGAAAATCTACACTTGCAAAGCATTTTAACGGTTTGCTCCTGCCCTCCGGCGGCACGGTTTATATCTCCGGCAAAAACACCAAAGATGAAGAAAACTACTGGGACATCCGTCAGTCCGTCGGTATGGTTTTTCAAAATCCAGACAACCAAATTGTTGCCACTGTGGTTGAAGAAGATGTTGCCTTTGCTCCGGAAAATTTGGGCGTGCCCTCAGAAGAAATCAGAAAACGAGTTGACGAGGCACTGAAAACTGTAGGCATGTATGACCTGCGTAAACACGCTCCCCATCTTTTATCCGGCGGTCAAAAACAGCGGGTTGCCATTGCCGGCGTCATTGCCATGGAGCCGGATTGCATTGTGTTTGATGAACCCACGGCTATGCTTGACCCACAGGGACGCCGCGAGGTGATTGACACCATTTTAAAACTGAAAAACGAAAAACATATGACCGTTGTGCTGATTACTCACTACATGGAAGAAGCCGTAAAGGCTGACCGGGTTGTGGTGATGCACAAGGGCAAAATTATGATGAATGATACACCTAAAAAAGTGTTCTCAGAAGTAAAGCAGTTAAAACTGTTGGGGCTGGATGTTCCCCAGGTAACAGAGCTTTGCTATTTACTGAATAAATCTGGGGCAGAACTACCCCAGGACATCTTAACCGTTACAGAATGTGCTGACGCACTGGAAAAACTTTTGCGATAGCTTACAAACAGGAGTAATACTATGTCAATTGAAATATCCGGCTTAAATTATGTTTATATGGAGGGTAGCCCCTTTGAAAAGCACGCCTTAAAAGATGTAACTCTGTCAATTGCCGACGGAGAGTTTGTAGGTATTATCGGCCACACAGGCTCCGGCAAATCGACTTTAATACAGCATTTAAATGGTCTTTTAAGTCCCAGCTCCGGTTCTATTGTAATTGACGATATTGCCGTGACGGAAAAAGGTGCAGATATTAAAAAATTACGCCAAAAGGTAGGCCTTGTGTTTCAGTATCCCGAGCATCAGTTGTTTGAAGAAACTGTATATAAAGACATCAGCTACGGCCCTAAAAACATGAACCTGTCTCAGGAAGAAATTGATGTGCGCGTGCGCGAAGCCATGCACTGCGTGGGTCTTTCAGAAAAATATATGAACCGTTCGCCTTTTGAACTTTCCGGCGGGCAAAAACGGCGTGTTGCCATTGCCGGCGTTTTGGCAATGAACCCCGATATTTTAATTTTGGATGAACCGGCAGCAGGTCTTGACCCGGCAGGGCGCGAAGAAATTTTAACTCAGATTCGTGCGCTGTATTTAGAACGGAAAATGACAGTTATTTTTGTTTCACACTCTATGGAAGATGTTGCTCGGATTGCCGGTCGCATTATCGTTATGAATCAGGGCACCGTTGCCTTAGACGGCAAGCCTGCTGAGATTTTTTCTCAGGCAGAACTATTACGCCAAATGGG
This sequence comes from Clostridia bacterium, assembly GCA_045534415.1. Taxonomy (GTDB): domain Bacteria; phylum Bacillota; class Clostridia; order UBA1381; family UBA9506; genus UMGS755. Next base: position 3,005 of record JAZSJR010000166.1, on the reverse strand, counting down.
GCTTGATGTACCTCAGATTACGGAACTTATTATGGAATTGCGCCGTCGAGGCATTGCCTTTGACAGCAGCATTTATACCATTGAAAAAGCAAAAACAACCATTCAGCTAATGCTTTCTAAAAAACAAAATGCCGGAGGTGATGCCACATGTTAAAAGACATCACGCTGGGACAATACTTCCCCATCGACTCCGTATTGCATCGCTTAGACCCGCGAACAAAACTGGTTCTGCTCGTTCTGCACATTGTGGCAATTTTCCTGGCAGATACTGTAGTAACCTGCATTTTAGCAGCAGGCATAACGCTTTTGATTTTACTGTTATCCCGCGTATCCCTCAAAACCTACCTAAGGGGCTTAAAACCCATTTGGTTTGTGATTATTTTTACAGCAGCTTTAAATATGTTCCTGACCGCAGGAACAAAAATTGAGTTATTCGGTTACCAAGCTCCCATCACATATGAGGGGCTCGCCTTGGCAGGAAAAATGGCTCTCAGACTGGTGCTTTTGATTTTTGCAAGTTCTGCATTGACCTACACCACCTCACCCATTGCACTGACAGACGGCATCGAGAAATTGCTTTCGCCCTTTGCAAGATTGGGACTGCCCACATTTGAGCTTGCAATGATGATGAGCATTGCCATTCGGTTTATTCCAACTCTGATTGAAGAAACCAACAAAATTATGAAGGCACAAAAAGCAAGAGGTGCTGATTTTGATTCCGGCTCACTCATCCGCCGGGTTAAAGCTCTTGCCCCCATGCTGATTCCTTTGTTCATCAGTGCCTTTCGGCGGGCAGATGATTTGGCCGTTGCCATGGAAAGTCGGTGCTACCGTGGCGGTAACCGCCGGACCAGGCTTAATGAAATTCATTTTGGCGGTATTGATTTGGCTGCAGCAGTTCTATTTTTACTCTTTTTTGCAGCACTCATTATTTTTAGATTTATTGTGTGAAGGAGTTATGTATGAACTACAAACTGAGGCTCATGTATGACGGCACTCATTATGCCGGTTGGCAGCGTCAGCAAAACGCCACTACCGTGCAGGGTGAGTTGGAAAAAGCCTTGTCTGTCATCACCCGGGAAGAAGTTTCTACCATAGGTGTCAGCCGGACGGATGCCGGGGTGCACGCCGCCGATTTTACAGCCAATGTGCATTTAGAAAATCCCATTGACGCTTATAAACTAGTGCGGGGTGCCAATGCGTTACTACCGGAAGACATCCGGGTTAAAAGTGCGGAGCCTTGTGACGAAGCCTTTAACGCACGGTTTGACTCTATTAAAAAGACCTATCTTTACAGAATTGACACAGCACCCTACGCTAATGTTTTTTACAGAAAATATGCCTGGCACGTGCCTCAGGCACTTGCTATTGAAAAGATGCAAAAAGCAGCAGCCCATTTCATCGGCAGCCACGATTTTTACGGATTTATGGCTCAGGGCGGCAGCTCTAAAACCTTTACCCGAACCATTATGGAATCCTCTTTTTCCATTGAAAACGGCATTTTAACATACCGCATCACAGGAAACGGCTTTTTGTATAATATGGTGCGCATCATCGCCGGAACTTTAGTCGCTGTGGGAAAAGGTAAGATTAATCCGGATGACATTCCGGCTATTATTCTCTCAAAAGACCGCACCCGGGCAGGCATGACCGCTCCGGCACATGGTCTTACCTTGCTGCGTGCTGTGTATGAAAACGAAAAATAAACAAAGGATGTGCAATTATGGCCTCTCCCATGTTTTATAAACCGAATATTTTTCGCCGTATCTTAATCGGCACCTCAATTACCCTTGGTATTTTGTTGATTATAGCCGGTGCATTGTTTGGCATTCGCTATTTAAGCACCAAAGAACGAAACGTGCCTATTAACAACCAGCCGACCATTACCTCGCTGGATTTTGAACTTGATTCAGGCATTACATATCAAAACGCTGTTACAAGTACTGCATTGTTTTTTTACAGCACTGAAAATTTAAAAATCATCAACCCCAAAGGTGAGCTTGTAAAAGACTTGTCCTTAAAATTTTCTCACCCTGCGGTGGTTACAAGAGGGACACTCGCACTGTTTTATGACCGCGGTGGCCGCAAAGCGGTTGTCTTTAACGGCGTTAAAGAAAGCACCTCCGTCGAGCTGGAAGAAAACATTTTGCTGGCTGCCATTAATGCAAGCGGAACCATGCTTTTTGTAACAGAAAGCAATTTGCATAAATGTGCCGTCGAAGTATATGATTCTGCCGGCAAAGAACTTTTCAAGTGGAATTCCGGTAGCCTTTCAGTCATCGCCGCCGATATTTCTGACAATAATAAAGATATTACCGTATCGGCTGTTAACACTGACGAAGGTACTGTAAAAAACAAAATTATAATGTTTAATATTGCAAAAGAAAAACCCTTTACCGATGACATCTATGAAAACAATATGTTCTCTGTTGTGCGTTACAGTGGTGGCTATTTATATTGCATCGGTACTAAAGATACAAGGATTTATAACGGCTATGGCAAATGCATCGGCACCGCTTCTTACAACGAGCGGGAAATTCAGCAGTATGCCTTAGACGGTGACCTTTTGGCATTGGTGTTCTCCGGTTCTTCAGACAGCTCCGGTGTGTCTGAAATTAAATCTTTTAACCAAAAGGGAGAATGCATTGGCAGCTTCCCGGTTATGCAAAAATTTGACTATATTGACGCAAAAGACGGAACTGTTGTGCTAAACAACGGCAGAACAATTTCTCTCTTAAACAGCCGTTGTCAGGAGAAACGACAAATCAACTTAAACTTTGACCTCCGGGACTTTACCTTTTGGGGTTCTAGCAAAAAAGGTATTGGCGTTACTGCCTCCGGTGCTGAGATGATTGAACTTCACTAGAAAGGGTGATTTTTGTGAACATAGCTGATGGTGGCGAAAAACAATTATTATTGGACGGAAGGATGTAAGGAAATCGACTTCATTGCCAATGGTGATATTGCTGAGGTACGTCGGGTACGTCGTGAGCGGGAGATGTATG
>JAZSJR010000218.1:0-3896 GCA_045534415.1 Clostridia bacterium | reverse complement strand
CCCACATCCTGTCCAAAATTAAACATCAGGATCACTCCTTACGGTGATTTTTTATTTACTAGTCGTTTTACGGAAATTTTTTCCACTTTCTAACATTCATTATATAAAAAAATAATACTATTTGCAATCCCTTTTTTAAATATATTTTTCTGCTTTCTTTCCTGCAGGGCAATTGCTGACACAAATGCCGCAAACAACACCTCTGCCAATTTTCTGGTATGCCTGCTTCATATGGCTGCTGCAGGCGGCACAGTCTAAAATGCTGTTGCCCGCTTCTTCAAAAGTTTTGCCTGAAATTGCCATGGCAGGGCAGGCGTTTGTACATATGGAACAGTTTTTGCAGGGGTTTTTATCTGATAAAGGTCTGAAACCTGCAGAAAGGTCAGCATCTGTTAAAACGGTGGCAAGACGCACCCGGGGACCGAAGCGGTCAGATAAAAACAGGGCGCTTTTGCCAATGGTGCCAAGACCTGAACGAACAGCAGCCTCTTTATGAGAAAAGAGGGCAGAAAATCCCTCAATGCTTTGAGATGCCGGCACGCAGACATATTTTGCTCCGGCCTTTTCTAAAAGCAAGCCGGCAGTGAGAGTCAGTCTGTCTAAAAACGCATTCACGGTGCGGTAATGATGAAAATAGGTATGGGTCGGGCCTTTTTCTACTGTATCCATCACCGCATCAGAAAGATGCAGCACAATGGTGATTGCATTTGTCAGCGTGCTGTATTCAGGCGGTGGTGTAACAACAGAAAAGCCTATCTCAGAGGCACCCTCTTTAAGTAATAGATTTGTTAATTGTTCAATCATGTATATCACCAAACTGAATCAATTCCTGAGCCTGCTTTCGTGTTGTTTCCGTCACAGCGTCACCGCTGATGATGCGGGCAAGCTCTTCAATTCTTTCATCATGGCTAAGAGGCATAACCCGTGTGTTGGTTTTGCCCTCTGCCGTAGTTTTTTCAATTAAAAAATGTGTGGTTGCCATAGCGGCAATCTGTGCTAAATGTGTTACACAAAGCACCTGTTTTGTGCCGGATAAATCCCTGAGCTTGCGACCAATTTTTTGGGCAGCACTGCCGCTGACACCGGTATCAATTTCGTCAAAAATTAAGGTCTGTGCGGCATCGCCATCTGTTAAAACAGATTTAATCGCAAGCATAATGCGTGAAAGCTCACCGCCGGAAACAATTTTGTTTAAGGGGCGAAAGTCTTCCCCTGCATTGGTTTTAATAAAGAAGCTGACTTGCTCAGCACCATAAAGGCCAAGGTCGGTTTGGGATGTGGAAACTGAAAACTCAGCATCCGGCATATTGAGAAAATGCAGAACTTCGCTGATGTTTTTTTCAATGGCGGGTGTCGCTTTTTTGCGCAGGTCTGACAGTGTGGCAGCAAGAGATGTTGCACGTGCTTCTGCCTCTTTTAGTTCCTTGAGAAGTTGTTCTTTTTGTGCATCGGCATTTTGAAGTGCCAAAAGCTCGGCATCGCAATCGTCACCATGGGCAATGATGGCTTCAACTGTAGCACCGTATTTTCTTTTTAAGCGATAGATAACATCCAGTCGGCTTTCAATTTCGTCAATGGGCTGGTCGTCATCAGCTAGACGTTCAAAATAATTTCTCAGTTCTCTTGAAAGGTCATCTGCCTCTTCTGCCAAAGCGTCTGCTCGGGTGGCAAGGTCGGACAGGGTGGGGTCAAAGAAAGCAGCATCGCCTAAATTTTGGGATGCCACAGATAGGCTTTGCCGTGCATCTGGTCCGTCTTCAGCATCGCACAGAGCGGAAAGTGCAGCGGCGATGCTTTCTTCCAATCTTTTTTTATGGTTAATGATATCCCGCTTTGCCTTTAACTCATCCTCTTCACCGGGGGTTAAATTGGCAGCGCGGATTTCATCTCTTTCATAAGTGAGCATATCAATTTTGCGAAGCTTTTCAGCTTCGTCCATATCAAAGGTGTCGGATTTTGCGATAAGTTCTTTCCAATCTTTATATGCCACCTGATATTCATCCAAAGCAGTTTTGCCTGCATCTTTTAGAAAACTGTCTAAAAAATGGATGTGAGAGGCAGGTGACAAAAGCGCCTGACTATCGTGCTGACCGTGGATGTTGACAAGCAGGCTGCCAACCTCTTTCAGTTCAGAAAGAGTTGCCGTGCGACCGGCAATTTTGCAAAGATTTTTACCATCACGCAAAAGCTGGCGGGAAAGGGTAACTGAGCCATCTTCTTCCGGCACAAACCCTAATTCGGCAAGCATCTTGCGTTGCATATCGTTTTCAATATAAAAAATACCGCTGACTTCCGCACGGTCTGCGTCCTGTCGAATTAATTCGCGATTTGCACGGTCACCAAGCAAAAGATTGATAGAGCCGATTAAGATGGATTTGCCGGCACCGGTTTCGCCTGTCAGCACGTTTAATCCATTTTGAAACTCAATTTCTATGTCATCAATTAATGCAATGTTTCGGATGTGTAATGCAAACAGCAAGGTCATGCCTCCTTTTCCTTCATATTGGTATGGTCTATAAAAGAGCCTTAACCTTTTCGGTCAGGCGCGTAGCGGCAGCGTTATCCGGCACCACACAAAAAATGGTATCATCGCCGGCTAAGGAGCCAACCACTTCTTCTAAAGATAACGCATCCAGCACGGCGGCGGCAGCTTGCGCCATTCCAGCGTGGGTTTTAATCACCACAATGTTCTGTGCTGAGTTCACAGTCGTCACAGAGCGTGACAAAATCATAAGCTGAGGACTTGTGGCTTCGTTGCGGCTTTGTGGCTGCGCATATTTATAAATGCCGGAAGCACCGGGGATTTTTGTCAGCTTCAGCTCTTTAATATCACGTGAAACCGTTGCCTGGGTTACCTGAAAACCAAGTTCTGTCAGGCGGGAAGCTAAATCCTCCTGAGTTACGATTTCAGAGTTATTAATCAGCTCTAAAATAGCAGCGTGTCTTTTCTGTTTCATAAGTTTATTGTTCCTTTCCAAGCAGTTTCTCGTGAAGCATATTGTAAAACCGGCTGTCGCGGAAGCGGATTAACCGTGCGCAAAAATCAGAACGCTTAATGGTTAAGCGGTCACCTTTAGCAAAAACAATATTGCCTCGTCCGTCTGCGGTGACAACGGCAGAGCGGGGGTTTTTGTTGTTAATGGTCATGGCGATTTCACAATTATCCGGCACTACAATGGTTCTTGAATATAATTTATGTGGACAAATCGGTGTAATGAGAACACTTTTGACGGCAGGGTCAACAATGGGTCCGCCGGCAGACATAGAATAAGCCGTTGAGCCGGTTGGAGTCGCAATAATCATACCGTCAGCCTTATAATCATCAATAAAATTATTATCTATGTAAACATCCATATCAATGAGCCTTGAGCTTTCGTTCCGGCTGATAACAATATCGTTTAATGCGTGAAGCACAGAGGTTTCACCGTTTGCCTGACAAATGGTGGCAGAGAGCATCATTCGTTCTTCAATGGTATATTCACCGGCTAAAAGCTTTGCAAGGCTTTCTTCCATATTTTCTTTTTCAATTTGTGCCAAAAAACCAAGATGCCCTAAATTGATGCCCAAAATGGGGATGTTTAGCATAGCGGCAGTGTTTGCAGCAGATAAAAGACTACCATCGCCACCCAAAACCAAGGCAAGGTTAATGCCGTCATACAAGCTGTCAGCAGCTCTGTAGCCGGTTAAACCGGGAAGTTGTGACCGGAGCGCTTCATGGGCATAGACCTCAGCCTTACCCTTTAGGTATGCTAAGGCCTTTTTGGTGTATAAAAGGTCAGGATCTCTGTCTAAATTTGGAAGTACTAAAATCTTCATAGGGCACCATCCTTGAATGAATAAATATACATTCTTATACATTGAGTATACCATAGGAAAGAGATTTTTGTCAAGGGTGA
>JAZSJR010000175.1:0-10007 GCA_045534415.1 Clostridia bacterium | reverse complement strand
ATTCTCCCCCATACCCCCTTAAAACGACACAGGGGCGTTGCCCCTGGACCCCTTTACAAAGAAGAAACCCCTACATAACCCATTTATGGGTAGTAAGTAGCAGTTGCATGGCTGGCAGGCCAATCAAAAACGCACTTGTGCGTAGCCAGTAGTATTAGGGCTATGCCCGAAAATGAAAAACCACGTGCTATGCACGTGGATATTTATTTGTGTGCTGGTTTTTGGTTCAGTTTTTAATTGGATATTCCTTTTTTCTGTACTTTGTCATCGCGAGCTTATAACATTCAACCATACTGATTCTATACTCTATCGGGAAGTGAGAAATATCCAGCTTGCTTTTATGAGTGAGGAGTAACTTTTTCCATTTTGCGTTATCAACTTGCGTAGATTCACGCATGGTTACATCTTCGTAAGAGTCATTCCCAATTAAAACATCGGTCATAATGCCATATACCTCGGCAATCCTTCGGATTGTTTCAATGTCCGGACGACGTTTTCCGGTTTCATAGTTGGCAACACAGCTTCTTGAAATGCCGACTTTAGCAGCAAATTCCTCCTGAGACAGGCCGGCATCTAAGCGAAGCATTTTTAATCTCATAGCTAAACTGTTGTCATATTCTTTATTCATACATACCCCTCCGTTTTCCTTCTTTAAGCTAATTATACAAGAAAAAATCAAAAATGTCAACACAAAAACGCCAAAAAGTACAATTAAAATGAATATTATTTATTTAAAAGCATAAACAAAGGCAGTAAAAATATTTTTTACTGCCTTTTTTTGAAACTTTAATTGAATTTTTATAATAAAGGTTGGCCATTGTCAGCCAAAATTTTTGCCCGATGAATGTCATAATCTTTGGGACTAAAGCCATCAATATATTTTTCCATGGCTGCCAGCACCAAATCAGGCTTTAAGTTAGCAGAAGCACCGGCAGAAAGGGTCATAGAAAGCATCAAACCATCATCGGTTACGCCGCTGACAGAGAGCATATGAATATCCGGCAGAATGTCAGTTTCTTCTGTCTTTCTCTTTGTTTTCTTTTCAATCAGAACGGTCTCGCGGTTCATAAATTCATTCACGGCTTCAGGATTAATGGGATCACAGACCACAGATACCGTGTATTCTGCCCAGCGGATATCGGACAGTTTTTTTGTGCCCGGAATTTTCTCACAAACGCCGTTGATGTGCATCCCGATGGGGAGAGCGTGGTTTAAAGCCTCAATATCTTCTTTTTTTAGTTCCCGGTCAACTTCAACATCCATACACTCACATCCACTGGTTACCCCTACAGAAAGGGGCAAACCGATGGCAAGCTTAGGATGGGGGTTAAAACCCTCTGAATATGTAAGAGGAATGTGCGCCCGCTTAAAGGAACGGGAGAAAAGCCGGATTAAATCTAGATGGGATACATATTTTGCTTCGCCATATTTAGCGTAGCTGAAACGATATTTAATCACAGAAATCACCCTCCTCAAACTGTTTGATGCCGCAACCGGAGCAGGACTCACGACAGTTTTTCGTAACTTCGCCTCGTTTTGCCTTTTCGTTTTCACGCATTAAAAATTCCTTTGTTACGCCCGGGTCCATCACATCCCAGGGGAGAATCTCATCGTAACTACGCTCACGACGATTATAAAAATCAGGGTCAACACCCTCTAGTCGGAAAGCCTCCATCCACAGGTCATACTGGAAGCATTCCTGCCATGCATCAAAGCGAACGCCCAGCTTTTGCGCGCGGAGGAGCACTTTTGTCAGGCGGCGGTCACCGCGGGCAAACACGCCCTCAAGGACGCTGAGCTTTGCTTCGTGATAGTTATAGCTAATGGCTTTATCTCGAATTTCATCTTTAATTAAATGTTGTTTATCACGCAGGGTTTCAATATCATCCTGCGGTGCCCACTGGAAAGGCGTAAAAGGTTTTGGCACAAAGGAAGAAGCAGATACTGTGACCCTGAGACCTTTGTTTCTCTGTTCTTTCGGTGTGTCGCGGTATGCCTGCACAACCTTGTGTGCAAGGTGGGCAATTTGTTTTACGTCTTCAGCTGTTTCGGTAGGCAGACCAATCATAAAGTATAGCTTAACACCACTGTAACCCCCGGCAAAGGCTAAGGATACAGAGCGGATTAAGTCTTCTTCATTAACGCCCTTATTAATCACATCACGCAGACGCTGTGAGCCGGCTTCCGGCGCAAAAGTAAGGCCGCTTTTTCTGACCTTTTGTACCTTTTGCATCAGCTCTAATGAGAAGTTATCAATTCTCAGTGAGGGCAGGCTCAAGTTAATTTTTTTCTGAACGGTTAAGTCAAGTAGACCTTCGGTTAACTCCTGCAACTCGGGATAGTCACTGGTGGAAAGGCTTGACATAGAAATTTCTTCATAACCTGTGCTATCAATCAGTTTTTCAGCAAGCTCTAAGAGCCGCTTGGGGCTGCGCCTGCGAACAGGGCGGTAAATCATACCCGCCTGACATAAACGGCAAGCGCGAATAGTACCGTAAAACAGTTCTAATGTGATGCGGTCGTGGATGATTTCCATATAGGGCACAATCATAGTTTCGGGGTAGAAGCAGGCGTCCATATCCCGGATAATTTGCTTTTTCACCCGAGTCGGGGCATCGGGGTGATTAGGCTTCATTTCGCAAATTGTACCATCTTCGTTGTATGTCACATCGTAAAAGCGAGGGACATAAATACCCTGAATGGACAAAAGAGATTCTAAAAACTTAATTTTAGGCTCACCGGATTTTTTCCATGTGCGATAGGCATCCATCACCTCAATCATCTGCTCTTCGCTTTCACCAATCATGAAAAAGTCCATCACGTCGGCAAGTGGCTCAGGGTTATAAGAACAGGGTCCCCCTGCATACACAAAGGGCATATCCTCCCCACGGTCACAAGACAGGGCAGGGATACCGGCGAGGTCCAGCATGTTGATAATATTGGAATAGCTCATTTCATATTGCAGGGTAAAACCCACGATATCAAAATCAGCTACATTTGTTCTTGTTTCTAAAGAAAAGAGGGGGATGTGATTTGACCGCATCTTTTCTTCCATATCTGTCCAGGGTGCAAATACACGCTCACAGTAAATATCCGGCTCGTTGTTTAACAGATGATATAAAATTTTGATGCCAAGGTGCGACATACCCACTTCATACACATCCGGAAAGCAGAACGCAAAGCGGATGTAAACATCAGCTAAATCTTTATGTACGCTGTTATATTCCGTACCAATGTAGCGTGCCGGTTTTTGCACTTCTTTTAAAATTTTGCTCAGTTCCATATCGGTAATCCTTTCAGGGTTAACAGCCTAACACTGTTTTTAAATAATCAAGTGAATAAAATTTATGGTCAATGCACGCTGAAAGCAAACTGCCAATGTGATATTCAAGCTCGTGCAAAACCTCCGGAGAAAGACGAAAGGCAAATGCCTTTTTATCGTCAGACTCTAAAATATATATCATTGCGTTTTTGCAGGCGGGGGAAATTTTTTGATGCCGTGCCCCATGACACGCCTCACACAAAAGTCCGCCCTCTTCGGGTGAAAAATATGCGGTTTCTTCGGCACCGCAGTTGGTGCAGCCGTTTAAGCAGGGCGAAAAACCTAAATATTCCAAAAGCTTTAATTCATACACACACTTGACGGCTCTTAACTCGCCGCCCCATTTTGCAAACAGATAAAAGGTGTTTAAAAACAGGGAAAGTAGCTGCTCGGTGCCTTCTTCTTCCTGAATGGTATAACCAGTCAGGTCTGCAATGTAGGTGGCAAAGGCAAGGCGCTCAATGTTTGAGGTAAGGCTATAAAAGCTTTCAATCAAATCGCAACTTTGCACTCTATATAAATCTCTGCCGGGGGCAAGCACAAACTCGCTGTAAGCAAACAGAGCCGTGCCGGCTGCCCGTTGGTTTTTAAACCCCCGGGCACCACGAGCAGACGCACGAATCACACCGAAATCCTTTGTAAAAATTGTGATAATCAGGTCATTATCTTTGACCTTGGTTTGCCTGATCACCACACCGGTCGTCTTTAGAAGTTCCATAGTCACCACTGTTTTCTTTTAAATTCACGGATTGTCTGTATAATAAATAGCCCTCAATGCTGCCGGTTTTTGTAAAAACATCCCACGCAAAATTTTCAAGCATATTGTTACCTCTTTTGTAAATTGATTTACTACTATTTTGACAGAGAAAAGAGGGAATATACCATAAAAATTTTGCTAAAAAATAATGTTTTTATTCACCGGTGTAGCCAAAGTTTTTTAGTGCTGCCTCTCGGTTACGCCAATCATCCTTTACCTTTACCCACAGTTTTAAAAGCACTTTTTTGTCGAGCATTTTTTCAATGTCAACACGGGCAAGTGAGCCTGCCTCTTTTAAAACTGAGCCACCTTTACCGATGATGATGCCCTTGTGGCTTTGCTTTTCGCAGTAAATATTGACTTCAATATCATAAAGCTTGTCTTTTTCTTTCATTTGAAACACTTCAATGGCAATGCCGTGAGGAATTTCTTGCTCTAATAAATATAAAAGCTTTTCACGGACAAGCTCTGCCACCAGCTGCCGTTCCGGTTGGTCTGTGACAGCATCCTCCGGGAAGAACATAGGCCCTTCGGGAATAAAGGTAGAAAGCTCGGAGAGTAGCGCAGATACACCATCATCCTGACGGGCGGAAATCATAAACACAGAAGCAAAATCAAAATGTGACTGATATGCCGCGATGACAGGGAGCAATAAGTCTTTTTTGACTTTGTCAATTTTGTTGATAACCAAAATGACAGGAATGTCAGACTGTTTTAAGTCTTCCATAATTTTAAGTTCAATTTTTCCCGGCTTGTCTGTGGGCTCAACCAAAAATAACACAACATCAGCATCACGCATGGCGCTGCCGGCAGATTTCATCATGGTTTCACCCAGCTTTGTAAAGGGACGATGAATGCCGGGGGTATCTACAAACACAATTTGCATATCTTCTTTATGATATACCCCTAAAATGTTGTTACGGGTGGTTTGGGGCTTATCAGAAATAATAGCAATTTTTTGCCCGATAATTTGGTTTAAAAGGGTGGATTTTCCTACGTTAGGTCTGCCGCAAATGGCAACAAAGCCTGATTTAAATTCGCTCATACGGTTATCCTTTCTTCACTCGTTTTCCTTTGAATAAAACGGTTAATCCAAACTTGGGCAGTGCCAGCATTCTGAAGAATCTTGAAGGTTGCTTCATCAGGCGATAAAACCACTCAAGTCCGCCTTTCTGGTATTTTTCCGGCGCACGTTCTACCGTGCCTGCCCAAACATCCAAGCTACCGCCAACACCTAAAATAATCTTGGCCCCCAGCTCATCTTTGTGCTCTGCTATCCATTTTTCCTGCTTGGGTGCGCCCAAACAAACAAAAAGAACATCCGGTTTTTTTGTCTGAATATCTTCAATAATCAGCTTTTCCTTTGCTTCGTCAAAATAACCGTCAGAATAACCGCAAACAGAAAGGGCAGGGTATTTTTCGGTTAAATTTTTAATGGCAAGCTCAGCCACACCGGGTTTTCCGCCAAAGAAATATAAGCTGTGGTTGCCATCTTTTACTGATTCAATCAAGTTAGAAGAAAGGTCAAATCCCGCCACGCGCTCCGGCAGGGGATATTTCAAAATTTTTGACGCATACACAACGCCAATGCCGTCTGCCACAATCAGGTCACCACTGTTTAAGGTTTTACAAAAGTCCGGGTCTTTGTGGGCAACCATAATGATTTCAGAATTCGGCGTAAAAACGCTATGTGCACTGTCTTCTTTCAGCCAATCGGTCAGCCGGGAAAGGGCTTCTTCCATATTCACGTGGTCAACCAAAACGCCTAAAATATCAATTTTTTTCAAGGGAGCACCTCCACGAAGTAATCACGTTTGCATACTAAGTAACAATATATCACAAAAACGCAGAAAATTCAATAGAAACCTTTATTTTTCACAGGAAAGCTTTTCGGCTCAATGAGTTGACAAAAATGAAAAAATAAGGTATAATTCTAATGTTAGTTTTGTGACAAATGTTCGGTAAACGTATGACAAAATTTTACCAGGAAATATGGGAGGCAAATTATGGGTTACACACTTGCGCAAAAAATCATTAAAGACCATTTGGTAACCGGTGAAATGAAGGTTGGTAATGAGATTTCAATCCGCATTGACCAGACCTTAACACAGGACTCTACCGGTACAATGGCATATCTGCAGTTTGAGGCAATGGGCATTGACAAGGTTAAAACCAAGCGGTCAGTGGCATACATTGACCACAACACCATTCAGTCCGGCTTTGAAAATGCAGACGACCATAAATATATTCAGACTGTTACCAACAAGCACGGCATTTATTTTTCTCGTCCCGGTAACGGCATCTGCCATCAGGTTCAGCTAGAACGCTTCGGCATTCCCGGTATGACCCTGCTTGGCTCTGACAGCCACACTCCCACCGGTGGCGGCTTGGGTATGCTGGCAATTGGTGCCGGTGGCCTTGATGTAGCTGTAGCTATGGGCGGTGGTGCTTATTACATTGCAATGCCCAAAATTTTAAATGTTAAACTGACAGGCAAATTACGTCCTTGGGTAACTGCTAAAGACGTTATTTTAACCGTTCTGCGTGAGCTTTCTGTTAAAGGCGGCGTAGGCAAAATTTTAGAATACACAGGTGAAGGCGTTAAGACCTTGTCTGTACCTGAACGTGCAACCATCACCAACATGGGCGCAGAGCTTGGTGCAACTACCTCTATCTTCCCCAGTGATGAAGCAACCCTTGCTTTCTTAAAGGCACAGGGCAGAGAAGCTGATTGGGTAGAGCTTATGCCCGATGCTGATTGCGTATATGATGAAGAAATCACCATTGATTTATCTTCCATTGAGCCTTTGGCTGCAATGCCCCACAGTCCGGATAACGTGCTGGAGGTTGGCAAAATTGGTAAGATTAAGGTTGACCAGGTTGCTATTGGCAGCTGTACCAACTCTTCTTATGCAGATATGATGAAGGTTGCTCAGATTTTAAAGGGCAAAACCGTTCATCCTGATGTGAGCTTAGTTATTGCTCCTGGTTCCAAGCAGGTGCTCACCATGCTTGCTCAAAATGGTGCACTGGCAGACATGGTTGCTGCAGGTGCCAGAATTTTAGAGTCTGCCTGCGGTCCCTGTATCGGTATGGGTCAGTCACCTAAGACAGATGCGGTTTCCCTGCGTACCTTTAATCGTAACTTCTATGGCAGAAGCGGTACCGTTTCTGCACAGGTTTACCTCGTTAGCCCTGAAGTGGCTGCAGCAAGTGCCATTACCGGCGTGCTGACAGACCCCAGAGAATTAGGCGAAGCACCGGTTGTTACAATGCCTACAGAATTTTTGGCAAATGATAATATGGTGGTGGCTCCTGCTGAAGATGGCTCAAAGGTTGAAGTGGTAAGAGGTCCTAACATTAAGCCTTTCCCCTTAAACAGCAAAATGCCCGAAACCGTTACCGGTAAATCACTGATTAAGGTTGAAGATCACATCACCACAGACCACATCATGCCCTCTAACGCAAAACTGCTGCCTTTCCGCTCCAATATCCCTTATTTGGCAGAGTTCTGCTTAACACCCTGTGACCCTGAGTTCCCCAAACGTGCCCAGGAAAACGGCGGTGGTTTCATCATTGGTGGTGCTAATTATGGTCAGGGTTCTTCCCGTGAACATGCAGCTCTTGCGCCCCTTTACTTAGGCATTAAGGGTGTTATCGCAAAATCCTTTGCAAGAATCCATATGGCAAACCTGATTAACTCCGGTATTCTGCCCTTGGTATTCAAGAATGAAGCGGACTATGACGATGTTTCAATGGGCGATGAACTTGCCATTGAAAGTGCTCCCGAACAGGTTCGCGCAGGGGAAGAAATTATTGTGAAAAACTTGACAAAGGGTAGTACTTATGTTACAATCTTAGTTGCGTCTGACAGGCAGAAAGAAATGCTTTATGCGGGCGCTTTGATCCACTACATTAAAGAACAAAATCAGTAATTAGAAGATGGAATTATGTCAGAATGCATTAGCGCTGCAGCAGAAAAATTTGCAGCTATTTTAGAAAAACAGCTTGCCCGTGTTGAAAGAATGAAGCAAGACAAAGATTTTATTGATTATTCTAAGCTGGACACTATCATCATCGGCGTTTGCGGTGGTGATGGCATTGGTCCTGCTATTACACGTGCGGCTCATCGTATTTTGGAAACACTGTTAGCAGATGAAGTAGCTAAGGGTAAGGTTGAGTTCCGTGTGATTGACGGTTTAACCATTGAAAACCGTGTAAAAGCGAATAAAGCGATTCCTGATGACGTGTTAGCCCAGCTCAAGGCTTGCCACGTTATCTTAAAGGGCCCCACCACCACACCACGTGCCGGTGATCCCTGGCCCAATATTGAAAGTGCAAATGTTGCTATGCGTAAAGAGCTTGACCTATTTGCCAATGTGCGCCCGGTTAAGGTTCCTGAGCAGGGAATTGACTGGACCTTCTTCCGTGAGAACACAGAGGGTGGCTACGCGCTGGGCAGCGAGGGTATTCACGTTAATGATGACCTTGCTATTGACTTTACCGTTACCACAACAGAAGGTACTGAAAGAATTGTCCGTGCAGCTTTTGACTTTGCCAAGAAAAACGGCAAAACCCGTGTGACTGCCGTTACCAAGGCAAACGTTATTAAAACTACTGACGGTAAGTTTTTAAGCATTTGCAAAAAGATTGCAGAAGAATATCCCGGCATCGAACTGGATGACTGGTATATTGATATTATGACAGCAAAGCTGGTTGACGAAAAGAGAAGAACACAGTTCCAGGTTTTGGTTCTGCCTAACCTTTACGGCGACATTTTAACTGATGAAGCAGCTGAATTTCAGGGCGGCGTCGGTACAGCCGGCAGCTCTAATATGGGTAAGCGTTATGCAATGTTTGAAGCGATTCACGGTTCTGCACCCCGCATGGTGACAGAGGGCCGTGACCAGTATGCTGATCCTTGCAGCATTATCCGTGCATCTGTTATGCTACTTAACCACATTGGTTACAACGAACTGGCAGATAAGCTTGAAAGAGCGCTGGATATTTGTATGTATGAAGAGAAGAAACTCGTCATCACCGGTCGTGATACCGGTGCAACCGGCGAAGAATTTGCTGATTACGTTATGGAGACTGTTGCTTCTCTGTAAGTAACAGCTTTTATGAAGGAAGAAAGCAAATGAACAATGAAAAACGGGATGTGCCACTAGTTGTGGTAAAACGACTGCCCAGATATTATCGGTATTTGGGTGATCTGCTCCGCAACGGCATTACCAGAATTTCATCAGGTGACTTAAGCCGTCGAATGGGCGTTACGGCATCTCAAATCCGGCAGGACTTTAACTGCTTTGGCGGTTTTGGTCAGCAGGGTTACGGCTATAACGTTGAAAAGTTGCATCGGGAAATTGCCAATATTTTGGGGCTTTCCCATGGTTATAAGACAATCATCATCGGTGCTGGCCATTTGGGTCATGCTCTGGCTAACCATACCAATTTTGCCAAGCGTGGTTTCGATTTGGCTGGGATTTTCGATAAAGACCCGGATATTGAGGGACAGGTGATTAACTGGTTGCCGGTTCGGCCAATGGAAGAGCTTGAGGCTTTTTGTACCGATAATCAGGTAGATATCGCAATTTTGGCTTTGCCGAAAGGTGCTATCCCAGAGGTTGTTCCAAGGGTTGTGAATGCAGGTATTAAAGGCCTATGGAATTTTTCTTACACCGAAATTGACGTGCCGGATGATGTGGCAGTTGAAAATGTTCACTTAAGTGACAGCTTAATGACGCTTTCTTACAAAATTACAGAAAAACAAATAAGCGGGGATAATTAATCCCCCTTTATATGCGCCCGTAGCTCAGTGGATAGAGCACCGGCCTCCGGAGCCGGGAGCGTAGGTTCGACTCCTATCGGGCGTGCCAAAAAGAAACGACAATTTTCGGCAGAAAGTTGTCGTTTCTTTTTGTACTC